>NZ_JAMYQD010000008.1:0-281751 GCF_040320665.1 Mesorhizobium sp. M0626
CAACCAATCCGCTTGGCGCTGCGGCGGACGCATAGGGGGAGAGAAGTGTCACCTATGTATCCGGTTCAAAGTGTTACCCATCTATCGGCTGGACACCGGCTCTGGCAACACTCCCTCTCTTCGGTTAGCTTCGCCAAAATTCCTTGGCGGAAGGATGAACCTTTTTGAACCTATCGGCGACAGAGCAGACAGGAGCCAGGCGGCTCGACTGGCCATGACGGCAGCGACCGAGACTGATCGCGCGCTTGTCGACCGGGTCGCGAAGGGCGACCGTGCCGCTGTTCGGCTGCTGTTCATGCGTCACCACGCGCGGGTCTACCGCTTCGTGGTGCGCCAGACGGGATCGGAAATGATGGCCGACGATATCGCAAACGAGGTCTTTCTCGAGCTGTGGCGCCAGGCGCCCGGTTTCGAAGGGCGCTCGGAAGTCTCGACATGGCTGCTCGGCATCGCCCGGTTCAAGGCGCTGTCGATGCTTCGCAAGAAAAAAGAAGACTGGATCGATGACGATGATGCGGCGCAGGTTCCCGACGGCGCCGACACGCCGGAAGTCGCCACCATGAAGGAAGACAAGGGCGCCGCTTTGCGGCGCTTCGTCGATGCCTTGCCGGAGGAACACCGCTCGGTGATCGACCTTGCCTATTACCATGGACAGTCGGTGACGGAGATCGGCGAGGTGCTCGGCATCCCGGTCGCCACCGTCAAGACCCGAATGTTCTACGCCCGCAAGAAACTCGGCGAAGCCCTCAAGGCCGCCGGTTACGACAGGGGGTGGCCATGAGCAATCCTGAAGACATGAGCGCCGCTGAAAAAATGTCGCGCCGTGACGAAATGGAAACGCTGCTGCCGTTCTACCTTAACGGCTCGCTGGAAGGCTCGGACCTCGAAGCCGTCGAGGAATGGCTGGCGTCCGATCCGGCGGCGACGGCGGCGCTTGGCGAGGCTGAGGCGGAATTCTCCGGCGCCACCGCCGCCAACGAGGCGATCCGGCCACCGGCCGATGCGCTCAGCCGCTTTGCCAGGGCGCTCGACGCCGAAGCCGGACCGGTCCGCGCTCCCGCGGGCCGTTCCTGGCTGGCGCAGGCACTCGGCCGTTTCATGGCGGTGCCGGTCGGTGTCGCCTGGGCGGCAGCGGCGGTGCTGCTGGCGTTGGTCGTGGTGCAGTCCTACGTGCAGACCGGCGGCAAGAGCCATGATTTCGAGATTGCCGGCGCCGAGGATGATCTGGCGAAACTGCCGTTCGCGCTGGTCAAGTTCAAGCCGGATGCGAAGATGTCCGACATCGCTGTCTTCCTCGACCAGAACGCGCTGAAGATCGCCGGCGGGCCGGCCGCCTCGGGCGTCTTCCGCATTGCCATCCCGGTCAAGACCGGAGCAGACTACACCAGGCTCGTCGGCCTTATTGCCGCCCAGCCGTTCGCGGAGACTGTGATCGAGGGAAGGAAACCGGTTGATGGCAGCTAGGGCGGTCATTCGATTTGCGGCGATCCTGGTGGCGGCGACGACAATCGTCGCCGTGCCGGCGTCGGCGCAGACCAATGATCCCAATGCCGGCCGGGCCGACTGCACCGACGCGGCCGGAGCGGCGGCTGCCGACTGCCCGAAAGACGGCAATAAGGCCAACGTCGGCGGCGAACCAGGCGCAGTTACCCTTCCGGCCCTGATCGTCGACCTGTTTCCCAACCCACCGGCTCCCGTAGCGCCCGTGCCGACGCCACGGCCGTCAGCGCCGCCTGCCGACACGCAGGCCGGGCCACCCGCCGGCGGGGCGATCGTTTCGCCGACCGATCTTGTCGCGACCGCGCCGCGCCGTGCCATCGCCGGCGAGTTCGTGCCCGACGAGGTGCTGGTGACCGTCGACGGCGATGCCGGCGCCGTCCAGCAGATCGCCGCCTCCTTCGGCCTTGAAGTGCGCTCGCAGCGCCAGTCGCGGCTGCTCGGCACCACACTGGTGCGCTTCGGCATTCCCGACGGCCGCCCGGTCGGCGCCGTGCTGGCGCAGCTGGCAGCCGATGGCCGCACCCTGCGGCGCGAGCCAAACCATATCTATTCGCTGCAGCAGGCGGCCGGCATCGTCAACTATGCCTTCGAGCGCATTCAGCTCGACAACAAGCAAGCCAGTGGCGAAAACGTGCGCATCGCCGTCATCGACACCGGCATAGACGACACCAATCCGGCGCTGTCCGGCGTCATTGCCGACCAGTTCGACGCCATGCCCAACGTGCCGGTCGAAAAGCGTGACCACGGTACCTCGGTCGACGGGCTGATCGCCGGCGTCGGCGCGCTCGAAGGCATGGCGCCCGGCGCCAGGATCTATCACGCCCGCGCCTTCGAGGACGGCAGGTCGACCATGGATGTCATCCTGTCGGCGCTCGACTGGGCGGCGGACCAGAATGTCAGCATCATCAATATGAGTTTCGTCGGCCCCAAGAACGATCTGCTCGCCACCGCCTGCCGCAATGCGCGCGGGCTCGGCATCATCCTGGTCGCTGCTGCCGGCAACAACGGGCCGAAAGCGCCCTATGGCTACCCCGCCGCCTATGACGGCGTGATCGCGGTCACCGCCACCGACGCCAGGGACGGGCTGATGCAGCAGGCCAATCGCGGCGCTTATGTCTTCATCTCGGCGCCCGGCGTCGAGATGGTGGCGCCGAGCGGCGCCGGCTCTGACGTCGTCACCGGCACCTCATTTGCCGCCGCGATCGTGTCCGGCGCAATCGCCAACCTGATCCACGCCTCACCCGAGCGCTCGGCCGACGATATCGAAAAGGCGCTGGCCGCCACCGCCAGGGATCTCGGTCCGAAGGGACGGGACAATGATTTCGGTTATGGCCTGCTGGATACGAAGGCGGCGGCGAACAAGTAAACCGGGCGAATTTCGCGCCACCCAATTCAGAGCGCCGGACCCAGCCGGACAGGGCCGCCATCATGGAAGCGCGACAGCCGGAAGCGGCTGAGGTCGTGCCCCGTCTGGTTTCCCTGGATCATGTCGGCAACGACGCGGCCTATGCCAGGCCCGATGCCGAAGCCGTGGCCGCTCATTCCCGTTGCGACGAAAAGGCTGCCGACTGCCTGCACATGATCCACGATCGGGACGACGTCCGGCATGGCGTCGATCATGCCGCCCCAGCCTGCCTTCAGGCGAACTGTTTCGAGCTGTGGAAAAAGACGTCCGAAATTGCGTTCTATGGAACGCAGACGGGCTCGTTCAGGGGGCGGGTTCAGCACCCGCATTTTTTCGAAAGGACTGACGGAATCCGTCGCCCAATCGCGCGGCGTCGACCAGGCGTCAGGGTAGCCTGACGGGGCGAACGGAAAGTAGCGTGTCCCGAACGGATTGTCCCTGAGGGCGGGAAGGTAATTGGTGGCGTGCCGGAATGCGTCGGGCCCCAAATAAAGCAAATGGCTGCCGCCCGCGGCGAGCGTGTAGCCGCCATCCTGCCGGCGCCGGAACGCGATGTGTTCGTCGGCCGCCGCACCGGCATAGATCTCAGCCAAGGGGTCCGTTGCGGCTGCGGTTACCCTGACGCTGAGCTGGGGGATGGAGATGCCGTGTCTGCGCAAGAACAGAGATGACCAGGCGCCGCCCGCGACCAGCACGCTGGAGGCCTCGACATACCCCGCCTCGGTCCACACGCCCTTGATCTTGCCGCCTGAGATTTCGAGGGTTCGCGCGGCACAATTCTCGACGATTTTGACGCCTTTTCGCGCGGCGAGCCGGGCAAGTGCCGGCACTGCCAGCCAAGGCTCCGCGCGCATGTCGGAGGGCGTCGTCATCGCGCCCTTGAATTTGCGCGACATGCCTTTGACGAGCTTCGCGGTTTCATCTGCGTCCAGCAGGCGCGTGTCGAGTTCATGCATCGCTGCGATCTTCATGAACTCCTCGAAGCCGGCCATGTCCTTGTCGGAGTTCGCCAGGTAGGTCACACCTGTCTGGATCAGGCCGATGTCCTCGCCGCATTCCTCAGCCAGTTGCCGCCACAGGCGAATAGCCTCGATGACGATGGGCAGCTCGTCGGCGTCGCGTCCCTGCTTTCGAATCCAGCCCCAGTTTCGGGACGACTGTTCGGCCGCAATGCGTCCTTTTTCCAGCAGCGTCACCGGGATGTTCCGCCGTGCCAGGAAAAGCGCCGTCGTCACACCGATGATGCCGCCACCGACAATGACCACCTCCGACGTTTTCGGCGGTGGGCCAGGATGCCGGATTGGATCCGTTTCGGAGAACGGGAATATGGGCAAGTGGCGCACCCTGAGGACTGGTTGATGGCTCTGGCTTACTGGTTGCCACCCACTCGAAGCCAAATCAAGGACAGGTCCAGGCAGACCGTTGTCCCAACGAAGTCAATCTATCTGGGGGCAACATCCACATGGGTGAACTTGCCCAGCGGAGCAATTGGATTAGTCCCTAAACCGGCGCGCCGGCGACCGAGCCTCTCACCACCAGGTCGACAGGCCAGACCTCGCCCCGCGCCCCTTCTTCCAAGCCGGAAATGCGCGCTGCCAGGCGTTCGGCGATGCGGGCGCCGGCGAGGCGGATCGACGAGCGCGTCGTCGACAGCGGCACGGAAAAATTCTCCGGCTTCAGCCATGGAAAGACGTCGTCATGGGCAATCAACGACAGGTCGCCGGGAATGGTCAGGCCAAGGTCGCGCACCGCGCGCACGACGCCGAGCGACATGATCAGGCTGGAGCAGGCGATCGCCGTCGGCCGCTCGCTCTGTTCGAGCAGGCGCCTGGCGGCGCGGTAGCCGTTCTCCTCGGTCATGGTGAGTGAACAGACATGGCGCTCGCCGAGCGTCAGGCCGCTCGCGGCCAGCGCCCTGCGCATGCCGCGCTCGCGGTGGATGGCGAAGGTCTCGCGGTCGTCGCCATTGATCAGCGCCAGCCGGCGGTGGCCGAGCTGAACCAGCAGCCGGGCGGCGTCGTGGAAGCCGCCCTCATTGTCGATGTCGGTGAAGGGGTAGTCGAAATCGAAGCCTTCGCTGCGGCCATGGACGATGAAGGGAATGCCGAGCGTGTTGACCAGCGCCACTCGCCGGTCGGCCGGGCGCGGCGAGGAGATGTAGACGGCGTCGACCTGGCGGTTGGCGACGATGCGGCGATAGGTGGTTTCCTGGTCGTCGGCATCGGCCGGCGACAGCACTAGGTCGAGCTCGTGCGAGCGGGCATAGTCGCCGAGACCCGACAGGAACTCGACGAAATGCGGGTCGATGTCGACGGAGGCGCCCGTCGGCAGCACATACCCGATCATGCCCGTCTTGCCGGTCGCCAGCCGGCGCGCGCTCGGGTTGGGCCGGTAGCCGTGGCGCTTGGCGGCATCCACCACACGCCGGCGGGTTTCCTCGTTGACCTCGGGATAGCCGTTGAGCGCACGGCTTACCGTTGTCTGCGACAGGGCCAGCATATGAGAGAGCTGCTTCAGGTTCACTGGGAGGCCTCCAAGCCTCAAAGCGCTTTTAATTTTGAAGCCACGCGGCGCCACAATGGGCGCGGCCGAGCTGGTCGACCATACGCACTGGTCCGGCCAGTTTGAAGCTTAATACGGTGCTGCACCGCCGTAAAACTGTGCTGCAGTGCACTTTACCAAGTCATGCGGCCCGCAATTAAATCGATTAGCCCACCGCCCTCTTGACTTCCAGCCGATTCAATGGCGAGATCAAAAAGACCAAAGCGCTTTGGAAGACCCTTCGAAAGGTTGCGGTTCCTTTCTGAACGAGTCACAGTCCTGCAGCGTCGGCGGGCGGAATGGAGGTTCCGCCCGGGTGTATGTGTCCACACTGGGAGGAATACCGATGAAGAAGATGCTTCTGCTTGGCGCAGCGTTTGCCACACTCGCCTTGTCCCTGCCGGCGCAAGCCGAACTGAAGTTCAAGCCCGGGGAAGACAAGCGCTTCAACTGGGCCAATTACGAAGAGCTGAAGAAGGTCGATCTCAAGGGCGAGACGCTGACCATCTTCGGGCCCTGGCGCGGCGAGGACGAAGGCCTCATCCGCACTGTTCTCGAATATTTTCAGGAAGCCACCGGCGCCGAGATCAAATACTCCTCGTCGGAAAATTACGAACAGCAGATCGTCATCGATACCCAAGCCGGCAGCCCGCCCAATATCGCCGTACTGCCGCAGCCGGGCCTGATCCAGGATCTGGCGTCCAAGGGCCTTTTGACGCCGCTGGGCGACGACACCGCCAAATGGATCAAGGACAATTACGGCGCCGGCCAGTCATGGGTCGATCTCGGCACCTTCAAGGACAAGGACGGCAAGCCGGGCTTCTTCGCCTTCCCCTACAAGGCCGACGTGAAATCGCTGGTCTGGTATTCGCCCGACAATTTCGAGGAAGCCGGCTATAAGGTTCCCAAGACCCAGGAAGAGCTCGCCGACCTCGAGAAGAAGATCATCGCCGACGGCGGCACGCCGTGGTGCATCGGCCTCGGCTCAGGCGGCGCTACCGGCTGGCCGGCGACCGACTGGGTCGAAGACATCATGCTGCGCACCCAGACGCCCGACGTGTATGACAAGTGGGTAAAGAACGAGATCCCGTTCAACGATCCGGCGGTGGTCAACGCCATCGACATTTTCGGCAAGATCGCGACCGACGACAAGATGGTCGACGGTGGGGCCAAGGCGGTTGCCGCGACCGACTTCCGCGACAGCCCGAAGGGCCTCTTCTCGGTGCCGCCGAAATGCTACCTGCACCATCAGGCATCGTTCATCCCGACCTTCTTCCCGGAAGGCACAAAGGTTGGACAGGACGCCGACTTCTTCTACTTCCCGCCCTATGCATCCAAGCCCGAGCTGGGCACGCCTGTGCTCGGCGCCGGCACGCTGGCCATGATCACCAAGGATTCGAAGGGTGCACGCGCGTTCATCGAATTCCTGAAAATGCCGCTGGCACATGAAATCTGGATGGCCCAGGGCGGCTTCGTCACGCCGCTCAAGTCGGTCAACAAGGATGCCTATGCCAGCGACGCGCTGAAGAAGCAGGGCGATATCCTCGCCAATGCCTCGACCTTCCGCTTCGACGGTTCGGACCTGATGCCGGGCAAGATCGGCGCCGGCGCCTTCTGGACCGGCATGATCGATCTGGTCGGCGGCAAGTCGGCGCAGGATGTCGCCACCGACATCCAGAAGAGCTGGGACGCTATCAAGTAGTCAGCTGGCAAGCAGTCAGCTGGCAAGTAACCACTGCCAAGTAATCAGCCGCTTTGGCGGCAAATCAGGACTTCCTCCACAGACTGGGTCCGGGCCGCTACGGCCTGGATCCGACCGGCGCCTTACGCCGGAGCGATCTGCGTTCGTTCGTTTCAGAATAACTTAAATCGGCGCAGAGCCACATCGCCAGGGCTGTTCAAGGCCCGGCCGATCATGCGCAGGGAAGAGGGAACCATGGCTGCTCAGATCTTATCGGCCATTTTTGTCATCATCATCGGCGTCGGCGGCTGCGTCGCCTATTTCTGGGGCGCCAACAAGCTGGTCGACCTGATATTCCCGTCGCGCGGCGTGGCCGGGGCTGCGGCCATCGACAATCTGCGCCGGCAAGGACTGGTCCGTCCGTGGCTGTTCGTCGGCCCGGCGATGATCATCCTCACCGTCTACCTGATCTATCCGGTGGTGGCGACGCTCTGGCTGTCCTTCCTCGACCGCGGCGGCCAGCATTTTGTCGGCTTCGCCAACTATGAATGGGCGTTCGGCGACCGCGAGTTCCGCAACTCGATCCTGAATAACATCATCTGGCTCGCGGTGGTGCCCGCCGCCTGCACCTTTCTAGGGCTGATAATCGCCGTGCTCACTGACAAGATCTGGTGGGGCACGATCGCCAAGAGCCTGATTTTCCTGCCGCTGGCGATCTCCTTCGTCGGCGCCAGCGTGATCTGGAAATTCATCTACGAATATCGCGGCGAGGGCCAGACGCAGATCGGCCTGCTCAACGCCATCATCCAGTATTTCGGCGGCCAGCCGCAGGTCTGGATATCGCTGCCGTTCTGGAACAATTTCTTCCTGATGATCATCCTGATCTGGATCCAGACCGGCTTTGCCATGGTCATCCTGTCTTCGGCATTGCGCGGCATCCCCGAAGAGACGCTTGAAGCCGCGGTCATCGACGGCGCCAATCCGTTCCAGATCTTCTGGAAGATCATGGTGCCGCAGATCTGGGGCACTATCGCCGTGGTCTGGACGACGATCACCATCCTGGTGCTGAAAGTGTTCGACATCGTGCTGACCATGACCAATGGCCAATGGAACAGCCAGGTGCTGGCCAATCTGATGTTCGACTGGATGTTCCGCGGCGGCGGCGATTTCGGCCGCGGCGCCACCATCGCCATCATCATCATGATCGCGGTCATCCCGATCATGGTCTGGAACATCCGCCAGGCGAACAAAGAGACGGGAGGACATTGAGATGGCCGTCGCGACCGGAAAGTCCTTTGCCAGCCGCTTCGGGGTCCACATCGCCGTGCTCGTCTTCGTCGCCATCTGGACCGTGCCGACGCTCGGCATCCTGGTCTCGTCGCTGCGCGACAAGGACCAGATCATCGCCTCGGGCTGGTGGAACTCGTTCTCCAGCTCCAGCCAGACCGAAGCCGGCCGCCTGCCGCCGGCCTCGGCGCAGGTCGAGAAGGACGGCAAGTTCGTGCTTGCCGGCAATATCTTCGGCGACGGTGCTGCGCGCAACATCAGCGCCTTCGGCGTCAAATCGGCGGCGCCGACGCAATATCCGGCCGGCACCACTGCCGATCTCGCCGACGGCGTGACCTTGCAGCTCAATGCCGACGGCACGTTCGTCATGAGTTCGCCCAAGGCTTTCGAAGGCGACCGTGGCCAGCGCGTCTATTACGCCTCGTCGGCGCCGCCGAAATTCACCACCGACAATTACAAGACCGTGCTGTTTTCGGAGGGCATCGGCCGCTCGTTCATAAACTCGCTGACCGTTACCATCCCGGCGACGGTCATCCCGATCCTGATCGCCGCCTTCGCCGCCTATGCATTGGCGTGGATGCGTTTTCCCGGCCGCGCCTTGCTGATCGCCACAATCATCGGCCTGCTGGTCGTGCCGCTGCAGATGTCCTTGATCCCGCTTTTGAAAATCTACAACGGCGTCGGCATCTTCTTCGGTGTGCCGTCGAAAACCTATCTCGGCATTTGGCTGGCGCATACCGGCTTCGGCCTGCCCTTCGCCATCTATCTCCTGCGCAGCTATATTGCCGGCCTGCCGCGCGAGATCATGGAATCGGCGCGCATAGACGGCGCCAGCGATTTCGAAATCTTCGTCAAGATCGTGCTGCCGCTGTCCTTCCCGGTGCTGGCGTCCTTTGCAATCTTCCAGTTCCTGTGGGTGTGGAACGATTTGTTGGTGGCAATGGTTTTCCTCGGTACCGAAGGGGACCAGATCGTGCTGACCGCGAAGCTCAACGCACTGCTCGGCTCGCGCGGCGGCGACTGGGAAATCCTGACGACATCGGCCTTCGTCACCATTATCGTGCCGCTGATCGTGTTCTTCTCGCTGCAGCGCTATTTCGTCCGCGGGCTGCTGGCCGGCTCTGTCAAAGGAGGTTGAGACTTATGCAAGCCGCTTTGAAGGCGACCTCGAAGCCCGATCTCGCCGTCGATCGCGACTGGTGGCGGGGCGCGGTGATCTACCAGATCTATCCGCGCTCCTACCAGGACTCCAATGGCGACGGCATCGGCGACCTCAAGGGCATCATCCGCAGGCTGCCCTACATCGCCTCGCTCGGCGTCGACGCCATCTGGATTTCGCCCTTCTTCAAGTCGCCGATGAAGGATTTCGGCTACGATGTGTCGGACTATTGCGACGTCGACCCGATGTTCGGGACGCTCGCCGATTTCGACGCGCTGGTTGCGGAAGCCCATCACCTCGGCCTCAAGGTGATGATCGACGAAGTGCTGTCGCACACCGCCGACATCCATCCATGGTTCAAGGAGAGCCGCGGCAGCCGTAGCAATCCCAAGGCCGACTGGTATGTCTGGGCCGACGCCAGGCCGGACGGCACGCCGCCCAACAACTGGCTGTCGATCTTCGGCGGCTCGGCCTGGCAGTGGGACACCAGCCGCCAGCAATATTATCTGCATAATTTCCTGTCCGAGCAGCCGGACCTCAACTTCCACAATCTGCAAGTCCAGGACGCGCTGCTCGACGTCACCCGCTTCTGGCTGGAGCGCGGCGTCGACGGCTTCCGCCTCGACACCATCAATTTCTACTTCCACAGCCAGGGGCTGGAGAACAATCCGCCGCTGCCGCCCGAAGAGCGCAACGACCAGACAGCACCTGCGGTCAATCCCTACAACTACCAGGACCATATCTACGACAAGAGCCGGCCGGAAAACCTTGCCTTCCTCGAACGGTTCCGGGCGCTGCTCGACGAATATCCGGCAACCGCCGCAGTCGGCGAAGTCGGCGATTCGCAACGCGGACTGGAAGTGGTCGCCGCCTACACCGCCGGCGGCAAACGCGTCCACATGTGCTATTCCTTCGATTTCCTCGCGCCGGAAAAGATCAGCGCCGCCAAGGTGCGCCAGGTGCTGGAAGCCTTCGGCAAGGTCGCCAGCGACGGCTGGTCGTGCTGGGCCTTTTCCAACCACGACGTGATGCGTCCGGCCTCGCGCTGGGCCGCCGACGAGGCTGACCCGGCCGCCTATCTGAAGGTTATCTCGGCGCTGCTGATGTCGCTGCGCGGTTCGGTCTGCGTCTATCAGGGAGAGGAGCTTGGGCTGGGCGAAGCCGAGTTGCAGTTCGAGGATCTGCAGGACCCCTACGGCATTCGCTTCTGGCCCGAATTCAAGGGCCGCGACGGCTGCCGCACGCCGATGGTGTGGGATGCAACCGCCAGCAACGCCGGCTTTTCGACGGCCAAGCCCTGGCTGCCGGTGCCGGGCAAGCATTTGTCGCAAGCGGTCAATGTTCAGCAGGGCGACGCGGCCTCGCTGCTCGAGCACTACCGGCGCTTTCTCGGTTTCCGCCGCCAGCATCCGGCCCTCGCCAAAGGCGACATCGAGTTCATCGAAAGCGAGGGCGACACCGTCGCCTTCACCCGCCGTGAGGGCAATGAGCAGATCGTCTGCGTCTTCAATCTGGCCAGCAAGCCGGCCGAGGTCGATCTCGGTGGTCAGGCGCTGCTGCCCTTGGCCGGGCACGGTTTTTCGGGACAATCCGGCACAGGTTCCATCCGCCTCGGCGGCTACGGCGCTTGGTTCGGGCGCATCGACTGAGTTTTTGACGAAACTGGATTTTTTGAGGAAATCCAGGTTCTCTAGGGAAATCACTGGGAGGAAATTATGGCCGATGTCACGCTGAGACAGGTGAAGAAATCATACGGCAATCTGCACATTCTCCACGGCATCGACCTCGACATAAAGTCGGGCGAGTTCATCGTCTTCGTCGGCCCGTCGGGTTGCGGCAAGTCGACCTTGCTGCGGTCCATCGCCGGGCTTGAGGAGATCACCTCCGGCGAGCTGAAGATCGCCGGCGAGGTGGTGAACGACGTGCCGCCTTCCAAGCGCGGCATCGCCATGGTGTTCCAGTCCTATGCGCTCTATCCGCACATGACCGTCTACGACAACATGGCCTTCTCGATGAAGATCGGCAAGGAAAGCAAGGCCGAGATCGACAAAAGGGTGCGGCAGGCCGCCGAAATCCTGCAACTGACCAAATATCTCGACCGTCTGCCCAAGGCGATGTCGGGCGGCCAGCGCCAGCGTGTCGCCATTGGCCGCGCCATCGTGCGCAACCCGAAAGTGTTCCTGTTCGATGAGCCGCTGTCGAACCTCGACGCCGCACTGCGCGTCGCCACCCGCATCGAGATCGCCAAGCTCAAGGAATCGATGCCTGCCACGACCATGATCTACGTCACCCACGATCAGGTCGAAGCGATGACGCTGGCCGACCGCATCGTGGTGCTGAAGGACGGCCATATCGAGCAGGTCGGCACGCCGATGGACCTCTACAAGAAGCCCGGCAATCTGTTCGTCGCCCAGTTCATCGGCTCGCCGGCCATGAACATCCTGCCGGCGACGATCGACAAGACGGGCAACCCGACAATCGTCAGCCATGTCGGCGGCCGCAAGGCCACTGTGCCGATTGCAACGCTGGCGTCAGCCAAGGGTGCGGCGGTCAGCTTCGGCGTGCGGCCGGAGGATCTGTCGGTCGCCACCGGCACGGAATATCTTTTCGAGGGCGTGGTGGACTATGTGGAGCAGCTCGGCGAGGTGCAGCTGGTCTATATCGATATCGGCCGCGCCGACCTGCCATTGGTGACCAAGCTGCCCGGCAATGTCGAGGTCAAGCGCGGGGCAAAGCTGCGGCTGACCGCGGATGCCGGGGACCTGCACATCTTCGACGCCGATGGGCACTCCTTCTCGCTCAAGCCGGTGGAAGTGAAGGCGGCTTGAGATAGCTGCGTCGTACAGGCATGAAAAAAGAGCGGCGGGCTAGGCCCGCCGCTCTTTTTTAAGCTTCGGCTGTTAGTTGTTGCCGAACCGATCCCTGTCGCTGCTCTGAGGAACGAACTTCTGTTGGTCGTCCGACGAGTTCAGCAGCTTGTAGACCGCCGAGTTGGTGCCGGTCGACGAAGTGCGGGTGGTGTCGACGGCAGCGGCCGGCTGGTTGGCGCCATTGGAGCCATAATTGTCGCTGCCGGCAAAGGCAGCGCTCGAAACAGCCAGAACGGCTGCGGCGGCGAGAACGATCTTCTTCATTTTAGTCTCCTGAATTTTTCTGATGCCGCCAGCTGCAGCGGATAAGCCCGCCACGTGCTGGAAACCGGCTTTTAGCGGCCGAAAAGGTTACGGTCGGCACCGTGGGCAGGCGCCTGCTCGGCTGGAGCCGACTTCTCAACCGAAGCCGTATGGCCACTATCGGTCGACGTAATCGCAGGCTGGTTGGCGCCGTTCGAACCGTAGTTGTCGCTGCCGGCGAAAGCGCTGCCGGAGATGGCCAAAACGGCGGCGGCAGCAAGGATGATCTTTTTCATTTCAAATACTCCTGAATTTTTTGGGATCCCGAGAGCGACGGGTTAGCCGCCCTTCTTTGGTCGGGATCAGCGATTGCCGTAGAGGTCGCGGTCGGCGCCCTGAACGACAGGCTGCTTGTCAGCGTGCGCCGGCTTCTGAATGGAAGCCGTATACGAGCTGTCGACCGAGACGGCTGGCTGGTTCGCACCATTGGAACCGTAATTGTCGCTACCGGCGAAGGCGCTGCCGGTGATCGCCAAAACGGCTGCGGCAGTGAGGATGATCTTTTTCATTTTTAGTACTCCAGTTTGTCTGTCCGTCTAGCGGCGTGTCTTGGGAGGAATTCGCGTCGTTCGGACAGCCCCGATGTGGGAAAGCCATAGGCTGGTTTCCAATCACGAAGTTGTTCCGTGTGGACCACGGTCCTGCACCTTGAAATTGTGCCAGGAAGTTCCTCTATGGTCATTTATCGCATTGTTTTCAGTCGCTTATGCCGAACCGAGTGGTTCGCTCCGATGTCGGTTTCCGGGCCGTCGTTCACACCGTCCTGCACGCATTGTCAACAGAAACGAACCGTTCGGTTCGATTACAGATTGCTAATAGTAACTTTTCGATACCGTTGAGCCCTTTTTGCCCCCGATCGAACTGGATCCGCAGCGATTCGAAACGGCGATGATGGCGTCGCAAGAAACGTCTCAGCTCTTTGACCGGCGGCGGGGGGCGTATGCCGCGCGTGTCGCGCCGCATGGATATGATGTCGCTTTCATGCCGACGTCGCGATCGCTGCCGTGATTAGATGATCGCATCTCGGGTGCCGCTTCGTGACGACGCAGCGGAGAATTGGGAAGCCGGTCAGAATCCGGCGCTGCCCCCGCAACGGTGGTGGAGTTGAAGTCGCAACGGGAGACCACTGGGCAAGAGCCTGGGAAGGTGTCGCGATGGTCCGCAAGGACAACTCCAGAGCCCGGAAACCAGCCCGAGATGCCTAGACTCGACTGATCGCGGTGGGCGGTCAAGAGGTGGATAGTGCATGTCCGGCGCCGCGCCGGCCTGCGTTCGATCCTTCCTCCATCACCACCAAGTTCAGTCCTTAAACCACGAGGACAGAACTATGGATACGCGCAACGACATGCTGAGGCTCCTGAACGGCCGCAAGCAAGGCTTTTCGCTGGAACAGCCCTTCTACACAGACCCGGACTATTTCAAGCTCGACATGGAGCTTATCTGGTATCGCGACTGGCTGTTCATCGGCCATGATTGCGAACTGCCGAAGCCCGGCAGCTATATCACCGTGCAGATCGGCGATTATCCGGTGGTGCTGGTCCGCGACCAGAAGGGCAACATCAACGCCTTTCACAATTCCTGCCGCCATCGCGGCAGCCGTGTCTGCAACACTGAGAGGGGCATGGCGGCAAAGCTTGTCTGCCCCTATCACCAGTGGACCTACGAGCTTGACGGCCGGCTGCTGTTTGCCCGCCAGATGGCCGACGGTTTCCACAAGAGCCAGTTCGGCCTGAAGCCCGTCGCCTGCGAGAGCGTCGGCGGCTACATCTTCATCTGCCTGGCGAAAGAACCTGCCGACTTTGCGCCGATGCGCGCCATGATAGAGCCCTACCTCAAGCCGCACCGGCTGAATGAAGCCAAGGTCGCCTTCGAGAGCACCATCATCGAGAAGGGCAACTGGAAGCTGGTCTGGGAAAACAACCGCGAATGCTATCACTGCGCCGGCAATCATCCGGAGCTGTGCAAGACATTCCCCGAAGCGCCGACGGTGACCGGCGTGCAGGGCGCCGACAGTGACCCGGAGATGCTCGCGCACTGGGCGAAATGCGAGGCGGCGGGCCTGCCGAGCAAGTTCCGCATCGATCCGGCCGGGCAATACCGCGCCACCCGCGCGCCGCTGCTGCGCGATGCCGTCAGCTACACGATGTCGGGAAAGCGCGCGGTGACGAAGAACCTGTCCGACACTGTTGCCGCCGACCGCATCGGCACCTTGATGCACTACCACTATCCGACGACCTGGAACCACATCCTGATCGACCATGCGGTCACCTTCCGGGTGCTGCCGATCAGCGCCACCGAAACCGCGGTGACGACCAAGTGGCTGGTGCACAAGGATGCGGTCGAGGGGGTCGACTACAACCTTGAGGAGCTCACCCATGTCTGGACCGAGACCAACGACCAGGACCGCCGCATCGTCGAGGAAAACGCCTTCGGCATCCTGTCTCCGGCCTATGAGCCCGGCCCCTACTCGGAGCTGCACGAGGGCGGCGTGATCCAGTTCGTCGAATGGTACGCGGCCTTCATCGGCCCGCGCCTTGCCGAAGGCGGCCGGCCGGCGCTGCGCAGCGTCGCGTGAGCTGGAGCAGGCGAGGAAGGACCGGAGGATGAATGCGATGACGGATCTTGGGCTCTATCGCCATCTCGACCAGATGGCGCCGTGGAACGACAGGCTGCAGGTGCTGGAAGTGATCGGCGTCAGCGACGAGGCGCCCGACGTCAAGACCTTCACCTTCCGCTCCGACAATCAGACCTGGTTCCGCTACAAGCCGGGCCAGTTCCTGACGCTGGAACTGCCGACACCGGACGGGCCGCTGATGCGCACCTATACGCTGTCGTCGTCACCATCGCGGCCGTTTTCGATCGCGGTGACAGTGAAGGCGCAACCGGGCAGCATCGGCACACGCTGGATGTTCGACCAACTGGTGCCCGGCTCGCACGTCAAGGCCTATGGACCGGCGGGCGACTTCTCGTTGCACAGCCACCCGGCGGCCAAATACCTGTTCATTTCGGCTGGCTCCGGCGTGACACCGATGATGTCGATGCTGCGCTGGCTGAACGACTGCGCGCCATGGACCGATGTCGGTTTCGTCAACTGCGCGCGGCGTGCCGAAGAGATCATCTTCCGCAAGGAACTCGAACTGCTCGGCGGCCATATGCCCGGCCTGTCGCTCGGCTTCATGATCGAGGAACGTTCCAGCCGCGAAGGCTGGTACGGCCATATGGGGCGCATCGATGCGATCCGGCTGCCCTTGCTGGCTCCGGATTTCCGCGAGCGCGAAATCTTCTGCTGCGGCCCCGATCCGTTCATGCGCGCCGTGCGCGGCATGCTGGATGCCGCCGGCTTCGACATGACGAAATACCATCAGGAGAGCTTTGCCGCGCCTGTGATGGAGGAAATTCCGGCGCCGTTTGCCTCCCCGGTCGAGGACGGCATCGCTGCACCTGTCGAAGCCGTGACGCCGATCCGCTTCTCGCTTTCGGAGGTCGATGCCGGCTGCGTCGCCGGCCAGACCGTGCTGCAGACCGCGCGCAGCTCGGGCGTGCGGATTCCCGCCGCCTGCGAGTTCGGCCTGTGCGGCACCTGCAAGGTGAAGAAGGTCTCCGGCGAAGTCGAGATGAGCCACAATGGCGGCATCCTCGACCACGAGATCGATGACGGTTTCATCCTTGCCTGCTGCTCGAAACCATTGTCGGCGCTCGAAATCGAGGCTTGAGCCGGTCGACTTCGCCGCAACGGTCGCCGAGGCAGGCGTTGTGTTCGCGGGTCTTTGTCTTGCCAAGCATAGGCCGAGTGATTTAGACGCACTTAGGAAGGGCTGGCAGACCGTGAAACCGGCGCATCCCTTCATGGGCGCATGGAACGGGGGACAGAGCGATGCAACAGCGGGTCTATGCGGTCGCAAGCAAGGACATCGTTTTCGAATCATTCGATGGCGAAGCCGTCGTTCTCGATCTTTCGAACGGTAAGTATTTCGGCTTTTCCGATTCCGGCAGCCGGGTCTGGCAGGCTTTGTCGTCCGGCGTCGCCACTGAAGCGCTGGTCGGAGCTGCCGCGGGCGCCGCAAAAATAAGCCTGGCCGACCTCGAAAGCTTCGTTGCCCGACTGCTCGATTTCGGGTTGCTTGCGCCAGCCGAAACACCGGCACAACCGCTTTCGGGCGAGCTGTCGTCTGCGCTTGCTGCCAGCAATGAGCCGCTCAAGGTCGATGTCCACGACGACCTTGCCGATCTCATCATTGTCGACCCGATCCATGAGGTCGAGGAACCTCTCGGCTGGCCGGCGGTGAAACAGGCATAATCGTTTCCCTAAAGCGCGTCGCGTTTGAACGGACTCAGGCGACGCGGTTTAGATCTTTGATTTTATGCATGTCGTCGTCTCAAAACCGGGGCCACCCCGAGCGACATGCATCAGGCGACCCGGCGCAATTCTGGACGCTGAACAACCAACACATGCCTTTGATCACGCTGCAAACCCTGCCGGATTATGCCCGCCATGTGCTGGCGGCCGCGGAAAGCGCCGCCGCCTTCTATCCCGTTACCACCAGCGTGCGGTTGCCGGGACTGGAGCTGAGTGTCCACCTCGACCATGGCACGCTGGCGGAAGCCATGAGCCATGCCTTCATACCGGCCCCGGAAAATCCGTCTGCATCTGACGGCTGCCGCATTTTCGTCGCCCACCCGGGCATCGATGGCGTCCTCGCCCCGGCCACCTGGGGCCGAGGCGATTACAACCATCATGCCTTTGCCAACCGGCTGGAAGCGGCCGGATTGCGCGGCAGCTACTATCATGACCTCGACTTCTGGCAGTTCCATGATCCGCAACGCCATGTCGGGGCGCAGCTGATGATGTCGGCCGACGCCTTTCCGCCATGGGAACAAGGGGCGCCGCTGCGCGCCTTCCTGCATTGGGAATATGCGGCGCGCGGCATGCGGCTCACCCATGCCGGCACGCTGGGCATCGATGGCAAGGGCGTGTTGCTGGCGGGCTCCGGCGGTGCCGGCAAATCGGGAACGGTCGTCGCCGGCCTGCTCAATGGGCTCGATAGCGTCGGCGACGACTATGTGCTGATCGACCGGACCGAGGGGGTGACGGCCTATCCGCTGTTTGCCACGCTCAAGCAGGATCCGGAGGGCTTCAAGCGGCTGAAGCTGGAGGGTCGGCTAAAGTCGTACCAACCGCTGAACTGGCAAGGCAAGCATGCCTTTCGCATCGACGAGATCGCGCCTCGACCACCTCCTGCAAGTCTGGACATTATTGCTTTGATAGTGCCCCATATCAGGGGAGGTGCGAGAAGCTCGGTCATGCCCATATCGCGCAAGGATGCCATGATCGCCTTGGCCCCGTCAGGAATCGTGCAGATGCCGGGCGAGCGGGAAGCGGGCTTTCGCTTTTTCAGCGAGCTTACCCGCGATCTGCCATGCTACCGGCTGTCGCTGGGGACCGAGCCGCGCGAGATCGCCGGCACGATTGCGGATTTCGTCCTTCGGGGCGCTGCATGAAGTTGAGCATCATTGTGCCGGTGTACAATCGGGAGATCTATGTCGTTTCGACGTTGCGGTCCCTGCTCAGGCAACGCGACGATGCCGATCTCGATATCATTGTTGTCGACGACGGTTCGACGGACAGCTCCGTTGAAGCAGTCCGCGCCATCATGCGGGAAGCGTCGTGCATCCGCCTGTTCCAGCAGGCAAACCAGGGCGTGGCCAACGCGCGCAACACAGGGCTGAGGCAGTTGCTGCCGCAAACCGAACTGGTGTCGTTCCTGGATTCGGACGACGTCTCGCCGGCTGGACGATTCAAGGCTGGCCTACCCCTGTTCGCGGCCGACCCTGCGCTCGAGCTGACCTACTCGCTGATGACGCGCGTCGATCTCATGGACGACGAAACCCTGCAGCCGGCAGGGGGCGGCGCAGGTCCCACCGTGCGCGGCGTCAGCCTTAGCGCCGGGATACTCCGCAGGGCACTCATCGACCGTACAGGTGCTTTCGACGAGGAGTTCCGGCAGGGCGAAGACGCCGACTATCTGCTGCGCATTTTCGAAACCAGCCCAAAGCACATTTTTCCCGACACCGTCGCGGTATACTACCGGCGCCACCCCGGCAATTTGACCAAGCAAAGGGATGTGGCGGTGCGCGAATATCTGCGTGTGATTCAGAAATCCTTGCGGCGGCGCAAGGCCGATCCGTCGCGGCGCCCGGTCGAGGGGCTTTTCGAGATCAAGCGCCCGGCAGAGTGGTGAAAGAATGAATAGATCACAGCCTGGAATGCGTGCGTGAAGCTGAGCGTGATCATGCCGGTCTACAACCGCGAACGCCATGTCGGCTTGGCGCTGCGCTCGCTGCTGAGGCAGCGCGATGCCGCCGATCTCGACATCATCGTTATCGATGACGGTTCGACCGACAGTTCGGTGGCGGTCGTGCGCTCGCTGATCGCGGAGGCGCCGTGCATTCGCCTTTTCCAGCAGCAGAATGCCGGGGTGACGCGGGCACGCAACGCGGGCTTGCGGCAATTGCTGCCGCAGACCGGGCTGGTATCGTTTCTCGATTCCGACGACATTTCCCCGCCGGGCCGCTTCAAGGCGGATCTGACCTGTTTCGACGCAGACCCCACCCTCGAGCTCACCTATTCGCGCATGACGCTGGTCGACGACATAGATGACGATACGCTGGAGCCGACAGCCGACAGCCACTCGATGACGGTTCGCGGCATTCACCTGTCTCCCGCTATCTTCGTCCGGCGGTTGGTCGAACGCATCGGCAGCTTCGACGAGGATTTCCACCAGGCCGAGGACACCGACTATCTGCTGCGCACTTTCGAAAGCGGTCCGAAATTCACGATGCCCGACACTGTTGCGCTCTATTACCGGCGCCATCCCGGCAACATGACCAGGCAGGCCGATGTTCCTTTTCGCGAATTCATGCGCGCCGTCTACAAGTCGATGAAACGGCGCGAGGCCGACCGCTCCTTGCACCCTGTCGACGGCATCTTCGATTTCAAGGAACTTGCGAATTGGCGTTTCCTGTGATGGCCAGCTACGGCGTCGTCATTCCGGCCTTCAACGCGACCGCCACCATCGCCGAGACGCTGCGATCGGTCGCGGCCCAGACGGTCCAGCCCGACGCCATAATCGTCGTCGATGACGGCTCGACCGACGATACGGTCGCGGTGGTCAATTCGCTGGGCATGCCGGTGCAGGTGTTGCGCCAGGACAATGCCGGACCAGGCAGCGCCACCACCAGGGGCATCGCCGCGCTGGCGACGACCTTCGTCGCCACGCTCGATGCGGACGATCTGTGGCTGCCGACCAAGATCGAAAGGCAGCTGGAGCATTTCGAGCGGTTTCCCGCGACGGCAGGAGTCTTTGCCCACTGGCGGACGTTTCGCGATGACAAGCCCGATGTGCAACAGGACGTGGCCGTGGCGGGCTGGTCGCGCACGACGATGATGATCCGCCGGGAGGTAGCCGAGGCCGTCGGTCCGATCATCGACCCGCAAGGCGGTCGCGGCGACATGGTCGACTGGATCGCCCGTGTCCGCGAGGCGGGCTTTGCGCTTGCCATGCTCGACGATGTCCTAACCTTGCGCCGCATCCGGCCCGACAGCATGTCCTATGGACGCGACCCCGTGCGCGACCGCGGTTATGTCGAAGTCGTAAGGCTGGCCATGCAAAGGCGAGCAGCGAAAAAGGCGAGCGCCGACTGATGGCCAATGCCATGCGCCGTATCGGCCGTCGGTTTCCGGACTATGGTTGGTCATGGCCCACTGGCGGCCTCGACCAGTTGCTGAAGGCCGCATTGCTCCCCGATGAAGAGGCGGCCGGGGGCTATGCGGCGCGCTGGCTCGACGAGAACGATATCGACCATGCTGCTTTCCGCGAGCATCGGCTGCTGGCCGCGATCTCCGACAGGTTCGGCCGCAAGCTCGCTGGGCATCCAGCCTATCCACGTCTTGTCGGCCTGCAAAAGATGCTGTGGACCAAATCGCGACTGGCTGCGCGCGAGGCCGAGCCGGCGCTACAGGCCATGATCGACGCCGGCTGCGCGGTGATGCTTATCAAAGGCGCCAGCCGCATCGCCGTCAACGCGTCGGCGCAGCGCGGCCGGGTGGCGCATGACATCGACATACTGGTGCGCTCGCAGGCCATGATTGCCGCCTTCGATGTGCTTAGCGAACGCGACTGGCAGATCGCCACCGGCGTCAGTCCGCAATATCTGCGCACCAGGCTGGCGTCCTTGCGTTCGATGAATTTTTTCAAGGGCAGTTTCGGCGACATCGACCTGCACCAGCTCGCTTATGACGGGTCGCAGCAAAGCGCGGAAGATGATCTGGCGATCTGGCAGCGGGCGCTGTCAGCCGATTTCAATGGCGTCCGCGTGCTTGTGCCCTCTCCGGCCGACCGCATGGCGCTCGCCATCGCACATGGCGGCCTCGATGCCCACACCCACAGCGACTGGCTGGTCGACTGCGCCGTCGCCATCGAGGGCGACGAGGTCGACTGGGACGTGTTCGCCGATATCGTCGCCAGGCGCCACCTGGCCGTAGCCGCGGCGGTGGCGCTGTCCTACCTCAGCCTGGAAATCGGCATTGCAGTGCCGCCGGCTGAACTGGCACGGACGGTTGCGAACGCCGATCACGCCGGCCTGTCGCGCTGGTCCTCGGTGCTGCAGGCCAAGCCGCGCACCGATTTCGGCGGTCTCGTCTGGCTGTCGCGCGGCTTTGCCAAGCAGTTGCGCCTGAAACGCAAGAAGGGCCGACTGCAGCATCCGACGCCTGCTGCCGTCTGGCGCGGCAGGCCGACATTGCGCAAGGCAAGAGCGACGCCGGAACCGTTCGCGCTTTCTCAGGCCCTGCCGCGTCCGGACAGGACTGGAGAGATGATGCTGGACGTCACCGTCAGGATCGTCGTTCCGCCAGTCCGCCGCCGCATCGAGATGGAAATCAATGCCGGCAGCGGTCACGTCGCCCGCTTGCGTTTCATGGTGATCAGCCGCGCCGGCGGCGGACGTGTGCTGCGCTTTCGCGGCAAGGTAACGGTGGACGACACCGGCCGGCCTCTGGTGATCGAGGCACGGCCATCGCGGCAGTTCCGCAACTGGGACAATGAGGCCGAAGTCGCCGCCTATGGCGCGCTGCCGTTCCAATTGCTGTCGGCAAGGTTTTCACCCGCCTGAGAGCGGTTCGCTGTCTCCATGAAACGGTGAACCACTGTGGCCCTCTCAGACGCCATAGCGCTCGGTGCGGATGATTTCCGCTGGTATGCCGGCGTCGATCAGCGCCCGGGCAGCCGCCGAGACGAAGGTGTTCGACCCGCAGACGAAGGCGAGCGCCGGCGGCCGCGGCAGCCGCGTGAGCGCCTGCATGACCATTGCCGTGTCGATGCGCCTCGAATAGTCGGACGGGCGCCGTGCCGCCTCGCGCGTCAGCGTAAGCACCAGCTCGAACCCGTCGCGGCGGTCACCGAGACCGATCAGCTCGTCGCGGAAGATCACCTCGTCCCAGACCCGCACCGAAAACATCAGCGCCACCGGCACCGCCGATTTGCGCAAGGTCCGGTGACGCACCATCGCCATCAGCGGCACCACGCCGGAGCCGCCGCCGACCAGAAGCAGCGGCCCGCCATCCCCATCGGACCAGACGAAATGGCCGCCGAGCGGCCCGCGCAGTTCGATCTCGTCACCGACCGCGGCGATGTCGTGGAAGAAGGGCGAGACTTCACCGTCGTCGAGCTTCTCGATCGCCAGCTCAATCGTGGCGCCGCTCTCCGGCGCCGAGGCGATGGAATAGGAGCGGCGCGCTTGGTAGCCGTCAGGCGCAGTCAGCCTGACATCGACATGCTGTCCGGCGCGATAGGCGAATGGCCGTGACAGCGCGAAGAAGAAACTGGTGACGCGTGGCGTCCGCTTTTCGATCCGGGTGATTTTCGCCGTCTGCCAGGGAGATTGCGGCGCTTCGCTCATGGATCGCCGCTATAGCGCTGCTCGCGCCACGGGTCGCCATAGATGTGATAGCCGCGCAATTCCCAGAAGCCCGGCTCGTCGCGCTCGGTGAACTGCAGCCCGTTCAGCCATTTGGCCGATTTCCAGAAATAGAGATGCGGCACCAGGAGCCGCGCCGGGCCGCCATGGTCGGCAGTGATCGGCTTGCCTTCATAAAGGAGCGCCACCATCGCCTTCCCCGCGGTGAGATCCTTGGCCGGCACGTTGGTGGTGTAGCCGTCATAGCCATGCGCCAGCAGGAAGCCGGTCGGCGCTTCGATACCGGCATCGGCAAGGATGTCGTCGACCAGCACGCCTTGCCAGGCGGTATCGAACTTGGTCCAGGCGGTAACGCAATGGATGTCGCGCGTCATCTTGGTCAAGGGCAGCGCGTTGAACTCGGCCCAGTTCCACTTCTTGATCGGGCGTGGCCCGTGCTTGAGCGTGAACGACCAGTCCTCGGTGCGCACGCGCGGCGTCGGCCCCGCCGACAGCACCGGAAAGCCCTGTTCGAGATACTGACCGGGCGGAATGCGCGCATCGGTCTCCGTCGGAGGCTTTCGACGGGAGGAAAAACCGCGAGTGACCATTTGACTGTCCGTTTTTAGCAGGCCATTGCCGGCCTGCCGTAATGTTCTCGAAGATGTCGCGGCGGGCAATAGGAATTTCGGCGGCCGTGCGGCAGGCCTGTCGGTGGTCCGGCGAGCCTGCCATGATGTCTCAACCGGCGGCGAAGGATACGGCGACGAAGATTTGCGCGTCGCCGCGATCGATCAAAAGCAGCACCGACTTCCGGCCCGATCTGCCGGCCTCGGCGATCGCCTGGTTGGCTTGCCGCGCATTCCGCACCGGCGACTGGTCGACGGCGACGATGACGTCGCCCGGCTGCAGGCCCGCATTGGCGGCTGCCTTGTCCGGATTGACGCGCTCGACCACGGCGCCACGCTGGTTCCGATCACAATGTCGTCAGCGGCCTTCGGTGCGCCTGAGATAGGTTGTGGCGATCTCGCGCATCCGGTTGCCGTCGAAGCTCGGCCCATGGCCGCCATGGCCGAGACGGACAGGCAGATCGAGGAGCCGCTGCATGGTACGGCGATAATCAGGCCGGGAGGAATCCGGCAGGTCGTCGATCAGCATGGAATCGTAGATGGCGTCGCCGGCAAAGAACAACCCGTCCGTCTCTTCGAACAAAGCGATCGAATCCGGCGAATGTCCGGGCAGATGCAGGACGCGGAACTGCCGGTCGCCGAGGTCGACGATGTCGCCCTCGTCCAGCGTGCGCGTCAGCGGCGCCGGCGGGATCTTGTAGTCGGCCGCCGTCCAGCCCGGCGCCGGCAATTTCGAAACGGCGCCGTCGAGATTGTTGAACATGTAGGCGTAGGTCACCTGATCGTTCATGGTCTCGAAATGCTCGGCACTGTGCCGCGGCCCGGCGCGCAGCGGAAACTCGTGCAGCGAGCCGACATGGTCGAGATGGATGTGGGTGGCGACAACAATGAGCGGCTTGCCCTCGGGCGTGTCGATCTCAGGCGCCAGCGGGCAGATGCCCATCCCGGTGTCGACCAGCAGGTCGGCGTCGCGTCCCCTGAAATGCCAGATGTTGGCGCGCACGAAATCATGCACGAACGGCTCGGTCAGCATCGTCGTGCGGTCGTCGATGATCGTCTTGCCGAACCAGTCGCCGACAACGCGCTCGCCACCAAAACGGGTGCCGCCAAAACGGCCGCCCATCAGACGAAGGGCTTTCCCACCTTGTATTTTTCCGGCACCAGCCGCTTCAGGTAAGCCATGCCCGCTTCCGACAGCTGGTTGACATCGGGCTTCATGAAATCGTCGGGCATATGGCGCGTCTTGCCGGCGACGTTCTTCAGCGGCACCTTCTTCAGCACGGTTTTGGAGCCGTCATATTGCAGCGCCACCGAGCCACCGCCTTCGCCGGCAACGGCAACCGCGAAGGCGCCGGCGCCGAAAGCCTCCTGCGCGTCGACGGCGCTGATCGCGCCGACATAGCCGCGCGGCATGTAGCCAAGCGCATCGACGCGCGCGCGCTTGCCCGGCAGGCCTTCGGCGAGCGCACGTTCCAGAGCTGACGGCAGGTCGCTGCCCGACAGTTTGACGTTGCCATGCGCGTCGCGCTCGAGCTTGTCCGGCGGCACCAGGCTTTCGACCAGCGCCTTGCCGTCGGCGGTGCTGACTCCTTCGGAGACGGCGACGATGCAACGCTTGTGGCGGTCGAGCGTGGCGCGCACGTCGTCGATGAAACCGGCGGCGGAGAACGGCCGTTCCGGCACGTAGACCAGATGCGGGCCGCTGTCGGGATCGAGCTGCCAGGCTGCAGCCGCCGCGGTGAGGAAGCCGGCATGCCGACCCATTACGATGCCGACATAGATTCCGGGCAATGCGCGGAAATCGAGATCGACGGACAGGAAGGCGCCGGCGACGAATTCGGCCGCCGAGATGAAGCCCGGCGTGTGGTCGTTTTCCTCGAGGTCGTTGTCGATGGTTTTTGGCGCATGGACGAAAGCAATGCTGCCGCCGGCGGCGTCGGTCAGAATCTGCTGCGTGCCCGACGTGTCGTTGCCACCGATGTAGATGAATGCGTCGGCGCCGGCCTTCTTCAACCCGTTGAGGATGACTTCGCAATAGGCAGCGTCGGGCTTGTCGCGTGTCGAGCCGAGCGCGGCACTCGGCGTGCCGGCGATCAGCCGCAGCCGGTCCTCTGGGATGGCGGAGAGGTCGACATAGTTGCCGTCACGAATGCCGCGCACGCCGTGGAGCGAGCCCAGCACCTTGGCGCCGGGATGGCGCTTGCGGACTTCCAGCGTGGCCCCGACAACCGTCTGGTTGATGACGGCGGTCGGGCCGCCGCCCTGTGCGATGACAAACGTTCCAGCCATGCTCGATCTCTCCCGGCGCTGTGGTTTTCAAGGCACCTTGGCCTAGCTTGCCGCATCGCGCAACGGGAGTTTCCACCGGCGCCAAACCGCCGCACAGGATCAGACGACGACGACCGGGTTCTTCTTGGAAACGCGGCTGTAGAGGTCGATGATATCCTGGTTGATCAGGCGCACGCAGCCCGACGACATCGCCTGGCCGATGCTCGCCCATTCCGGCGAACCGTGTATGCGGTAGCCGGTGTCCTTGCCGTCCTGGTAGATGTAAAGAGCGCGTGCGCCGAGCGGGTTGGTGAGGCCACCGGGCTGGCCGTTTTGCCATTTCACCAGTTCCGGCTTGCGCTGGATCATCTCCGGCGGCGGCGTCCAGGTCGGCCATTCCTTGCCGTACTGGATGTTGGCGCGGCCGGACCAGCGGAAGCCGTCCTTGCCGATGCCGACGCCGTAGCGGATGGCGTCGCCGCCCTCCTGCACCAGATAGAGCTTTCGCTCCTGCAGATGGACGACAATCGTGCCGGGCGCCTCGCCGGTCTCGTTGACGACGATCTGGCGGCGGAACTCCGGCTTGACCTTCTGATAGGGCACCGCCGGCACTTCGAAGCCGCCATCGTTGAGCGAAGCGTACATGACATCGGGGCCGGTGACGTTCTTGTCGACGCTGATCGCCGGACGGATCGGCCGCACCGAGCCGGTGACCGTGTCATCCAGCTGGAATTGCGGCAGCTCGAGCGTCGAAGTGCTGCAGCCGGCCATGCCGAGCAGCGTCATGGCGCCGGCCCCTGACAGGACGAAGCGGCGGGAATAGAGATGTTCGGTCTCGTTTGCGTCGCCATTTGCTGGCGGCGTCACATTCTGCGGCAACTCACGCATGCACCCAAACCCTACGCTGTCGGCGGGAAACACGGTCCGGCCGGATAGCAGGCAGTTTCGCCAAACATGGTTGAAAAAGGGTGAAGGCCCAACGACCGGTCTTAAGCTTGTGCCGTCAATAGCGCAGCGGTCGGGCGAAATGGTCCGTCGTGCATTTTTGGGAGAGGGCTCTTTACATTGCCCCGCACACGAGGATTTATCCTTTTCTTGCGCTCAAGGAGACAAAGATGTCGTTCGAAAACTGGGCCGCCTTCGCCGCCGCCTCCACCGTCCTGCTCATCATTCCCGGCCCGACCATTCTTCTGGTCGTGTCCTATGCGCTGGGCCAGGGCTGGCGCACCGCCTTGCCGATGGCCGTCGGCGTGGCGCTGGGCGACTTCACCGCCATGACCCTGTCGATGCTGGGCATCGGCGCGCTGCTGGCCGCGTCGGCGACCGTGTTCACCATTCTAAAGCTGATCGGCGCCTGCTATCTGATCTATCTCGGGGTAAAACTGTTTCGCGCCGGCGGCGCGCTCAAAGCCGAACCACGCACAGATGCCGTCTCGGCCGCCAAGATGATGGCGCACGCCTGGCTGGTCACCGCACTCAACCCGAAGAGCATCACCTTCTTCGTCGCCTTCCTGCCGCAGTTCCTCAACCGGGAAGCCGATTTCTGGGCTCAGATGCTGATCTTTGAAGCGACCTTCCTGGCGCTCGCCTTCGCCAATGCCTTCGGCTACGCGCTGATTGCGGCGCGCGCCCGCAACGTCGTACGCAACCCCAAGGCGACCCGCATCTTCAACCGCACCGGCGGCACGCTGCTGGTCGGCGCCGGGATCGCCACGGTGGCGATGCGCTCGGGCAATTAGGAACTGCGGAGCATCAGGGCCGATATGGCAGTAAGAGATCCATTCGGCCTAATGTTCTCGGGCGCGACCGAGGCCGGGTTTTCACCCTACAGCCAGGCCGTTCATGAATTGCAATGCTTCGTCGGCGACCCGGTCGGCTCCGTTGACCGCGCCATATCGGCGGATCCCGGTTTCGTCATGGCGCATGTCTTCAAGGGGTATCTGTTCGGCCTCGCCACCGAACGCGAGGCAACGGCGGTCGCCCAGGCATGCCATGCTGCGGCACTGCCGCTTGCCGCGACGCCGCGCGAACAGGCGCATGTGGCGGCCCTTGGCCACCTTGCCGAGGGACGCTGGCATGAGGCCGCGCGCCTGCTCGAAGATATCGCCATCGACAACCCGCTCGACGCGGTGGCGTTGCAGGTCGGCCACCAGATCGACTTCTTCACCGGCAATGCCCGCATGCTGCGCGACCGTATCGGCCGCGCGCTACCGTCCTGGCAGAGCGGCATGCCAGGTTATCACGCCATTATCGGTATGCAGGCCTTCGGTCTCGAGGAGATGGGCGACTATGTCAGAGCCGAAAGTTTCGGCCGACAGGCGATCGAGATAGAGCCGCGAGACGGCTGGGCGCAGCATGCGGTCGCCCATGTCATGGAGATGCAGAGCCGGCAACGGGACGGCATCGCCTGGATGCGCGCCAACCCCGAGGCGTGGACGAAGGAAAGCTTCCTGCAGGTGCATAATTGGTGGCATCTGGCGCTGTTCCACTACGATCTCGGCGAGACCGACGAGGTGCTCAAGCTCTATGACGGGCCGATCTATGGCGAGCGTTCGACGCTGGCGCTGAACATGGTCGACGCCTCTGCGATCCTGTGGCGGCTTTATCTCGGCGGTGTCGATGTCGGCGACCGCTGGGCAGCGCTCGCTGCCAACTGGGCGCCGAAGGCTGGAGCCGGCAATTACGCCTTCAACGATGCGCATGCGATGATGGCATTCGTCGGCGCCGGTCTCGAAGCGCCGGTCAAGATCTTGCTCGAAGCCCAGCACGAGGCGATGCGCGGCAGCGACGACAACGCCGCCTTTACCCGGGATGTCGGCCAGCCACTGACGGAAGGCATCAAGGCATTCGGCGAGGGCAATTACAGCGAAGCGGTGCGCCTGATCCGACCGATCCGCGCCATTGCCCATCGCTTTGGCGGCAGCCACGCCCAGCGCGATGTGATTGATCTCACGCTGATCGAGGCGGCGTTGCGCGCCGACGACACGGCGCTTGCCTGGGCGTTGACGGCCGAGCGCGCACTGGTCCGGCCGGACAGTCCGCTGTCGGCGCTGTTTTCGCAACGCGCCGCCAATTTGTCAGAGAATTGACCCGCGGCGGATCTTGTTTTAAAAACTGGCAAGCCAGATTTTTTCGAGACCCGAAAAAATTAATGGCAATGGGAGGAATGCATGTATCTCGGCCTCGATCTCGGCACGTCGGGCGTCAAGGCGCTGTTGATCGATGCCGGGCAGAAGATCATCGGCTCCGGCCATGCTTCGCTTGACGTATCGCGGCCGCATCCCGGCTGGTCCGAACAAAACCCCGCCGACTGGATCCGCGCCTGCGAGACGGCCATCGCCGAGCTGAAAACCTCGCACCCGAAAGAGCTTGCCGCGGTCAAGGGCATCGGCCTTTCCGGCCATATGCATGGCGCCACCTTGCTCGATGCCGGCGACCAGGTGCTGCGCCCCTGCATCCTGTGGAACGATACGCGCAGTCACGCCGAGGCCGCGGCGCTCGATGCCGACCCGCACTTTCGCCAACTCACCGGCAACATCGTCTTCCCCGGTTTCACGGCGCCGAAACTCGCCTGGGTGAAGAACAACGAGCCCGCGGTTTTCGCCAAGGTTGCAAAAGTGCTTTTGCCGAAGGATTACCTTCGGTTCTGGCTGACCGGCGAGCATATCTCAGAAATGTCGGACTCCGCCGGCACCTCCTGGCTAGATGTCGGCAAGCGGCGCTGGTCCCCCGAATTGCTTGCGGCGACATCGCTCGACGAAAGGCAGATGCCGTCGCTGGTCGAAGGCACGGAGAAGGCCGGAGCCTTGCGCGCCGAACTGGCCGCCAACTGGGGCATAGCATCAGGCGTCCCGGTGGCCGGTGGCGCGGGCGACAATGCGGCTTCAGCCTGCGGCATGGGCACGGTCGGCGCCGGCCACGCTTTTGTGTCGCTGGGCACATCTGGCGTGCTGTTTGCCGCCAACGCTTCCTACCTGCCCAATCCGGCAAGCGCGGTGCACACCTTCTGCCATGCCCTGCCCAACACCTGGCACCAGATGGGGGTCATCCTGTCTGCGACCGATTCGCTGAACTGGCTGTCGGAGATTTCAGGCAAGAAGGCCGGCGAATTGACCGCCGAACTTGGCGATGTGCTGAAAGCGCCGAGCGGGGTGTCGTTCCTGCCCTATCTCTCGGGCGAGCGCACGCCGCACAATGATTCCGCCATTCGTGGGTCCTTCACCGGACTGGCGCATGAGTCGAGCCGCGCGGTGCTGACGCAGGCCGTGCTTGAAGGCGTCGCCTTCGCATTCCGCGACAGTCTCGAAGCCTTGAAGACCGCCGGCACGGATTTGACGCGGGTGACGGCAATCGGCGGCGGCTCGCGCTCGCGCTACTGGCTGAAGGCGATCGCTACGGCGCTGCAGGTGCCCGTGGACATTCCGGCCGACGGCGATTTCGGTGCTGCCTTTGGCGCGGCGAGGCTTGGTCTGATCGCGGCGACAGGGGCTGATCCGCTGGCGGTGTGCACGGCGCCGAGGACGGATGCGACGATCGAGCCGGATGCTGCGCTTGGCGGGGCGTATGCCGATGCGTACCAGCGCTACCGGGCGCTATACCCGGCGATCAAAGGCATGACCGCGTGAGTCGGCGCGAGGCACCCCCCTCTGCCCTGCCGGGCATCTCCCCCGCAAGGGGGGAGATCGGCAGCGTCGGCGGGTATGCCAGTCTTGTAAGGTGGGTGATTAGCGAAGGCGTGGATGCCAGCCAATCTCCCCCCTTGCGGGGGAGATGCCCGGCAGGGCAGAGGGGGGTGTCTCGCGCCACCCTTAATCGATCACTGCGCCGGCACCTTGTCCAGAAACCCGGTGACGCTCTTCAGGCGCCCATTTTCGATAACACCGATATCGGTGCCTTCGATAACCGACGGCACGCCTTCCGGCCCAAGATTCCACGAGAAGCGGATGCGGTCGCCAAACCCGTCCGGCGTACCCTTCAGCGAGAACCGGAAGCCGGCGAAGCGCTGCTGTACGCCGTCGATCAGCCCAGCAACGCCGGCGTGGCCGTCGCCCTGCATGAGCGGATCGCGGTAGCTGACGTCTTCGGTGAAGGTGGCCTTGAGCAGTTCGGCACGGCGATCCGCATCGGCCTCGTTCCAGGCGGTGATGTAGTTCTGGGCGATCGTATTGAGGTCGGTCATGGTCTGTCTCCTTCGTTGAGTGGCTTTGACACGAGGCTTTTCACCCCAAGCGAGAGCGAAACCAATTACGCCTGAGGTAATCAGGGTGAACTATTCGAGAGAGGACAGAAATCATGAGCAGCGGATTTTTCGGCGACATCAAAGCGATCAAGTATGAGGGGCCGGATTCCACCAATCCGCTGGCCTACCGCTTCTACAATCCCGACGAGGTGGTGGCCGGCAAACGGCTGGAAGACCATCTGCGCTTCGCCGTCGCCTACTGGCATTCTTTCGCCTGGCCGGGCGGCGATCCCTTTGGCGGCCAGACCTTCGACCGGCCCTGGTTTCCCAAGGCTGGCGGCGTCGACACGATGGAACTGGCCAAGCTGAAAGCCGACGTCGCCTTCGAGATGTTCTCGCTGCTCGGCGCGCCCTATTTCTGCTTCCACGACGCCGACGTGCGGCCGGAAGGCAAGGATTTCTCCGAAAGTGCCGCGCGGCTCGACGAGATCGCCGACTATTTTGCCGCCAAGATGAAGAAGACCGGCGTCAAACTGCTCTGGGGCACGGCCAACCTGTTCTCCAACCGCCGCTTCATGTCGGGCGCCGCCACCAATCCCGATCCGGATGTCTTCGCCTATGCGGCGGCGACGGTGAAAAGCTGCATCGACGTCACGAAGCGGCTGAAGGGCGAGAATTATGTACTGTGGGGCGGGCGCGAGGGCTATGAAACGCTGCTCAACACTGATCTTGCTCGCGAGCAGGAGCAGGCCGGGCGCTTCCTCAGTCTCGTCGTCGACTACAAGCACAAGATCGGCTTCAAAGGCACGATCCTGATCGAGCCGAAGCCGCAGGAGCCGACCAAGCATCAGTACGACTACGACGTTGCCACGGTCTACGGTTTCCTCAAGCGCTTCGGGCTGGAGAAGGAAGTGAAGCTGAACATCGAGCAGGGCCACGCGATTCTTGCCGGCCATTCCTTTGAGCACGAGCTGGCGCTGGCCAATGCGCTCGGCGTCTTCGGCTCGATCGACATGAACCGCAACGACTACCAGTCGGGCTGGGACACCGACCAGTTCCCCAACAATGTGCCGGAGATGGCGCTGGCCTATTACCAGGTGTTGCAGGCCGGCGGCTTCAAGACCGGCGGCACCAATTTCGACGCCAAGCTGCGCCGCCAGTCGCTCGACCCGCAGGACCTGCTGATCGGCCATATCGGCGGCATGGATTCCTGCGCACGAGGTCTCAAGGCAGCCGCCAAGATGGTCGAGGGCAAGGCGCTGTCGGGTCCGCTGGCCGAGCGCTATGCCGGTTGGAACACGGCCGAGGGCAAGGCGATACTGTCGGGCAAGCGCTCGCTGGAAGACATCGCCGAGCGCGTGGTGAAGAAGAAGATCGAGCCGCAGCCACGCTCCGGCCGCCAGGAGTTGCTGGAAAACATCGTCAACCGCTACGTCTGAGGGCGGAAAGCCGATTCGTTGTGCTCAAGGGTGGCTGGATAACATTCCGGCCGCCCCGGAATGGGGTTTGCGCAAGACCCTATCCGACGACAAGGGTTTGCCCTTTGGCGCCCCTCAATGACCTCGCTCTTGCCTTCAAACTGCCGTCACGTATCTCGTATAAGGATGCGGTTGTGGCGGGTGAAAAGGAAGGAGGCGAACCGATATGCAGCATGAACGCGAAATCGACGCCCTGCTCTCATCCGGCGAGACCGGATCGATCATCGAGCGGCTGATGGCGCTGCCGCGGCCGACCGACAGCGTGAAAAACGAATGGGATCGTGCTGTCAGCAGCCGATTTGAAGTCCGTCTGGCGAGGCAGATGCGCTCGCAGATGGACGCCGGCAGCGATCGACAGAACGCAGCCTGATCTCCCTTTGTCTGTGCATGTCGTAATCCCAAAACCGCGACACACTTTTGGGCGACATGCATCAACCTCGGCGCAGCCTGACCGGGGCTTCGCCGAACGCTCTTGAAAACGCTCTGGAAAATGCCGCGGCGGACGAGAACCCCGTCCGCCCGGCAATATCCGCCATGGCGATCCGCGTGTCGACCACCAGCCGCCGCGCCGCGCCCAGCCGCAGCCTGAGATAATATGCGCCCGGCGTCTCGCCGATCGACTTGCGAAAAATGCTCTCCAATGTCCGCGCCGTCACCCCGGCGCGTTTTGCCACCGCGTCGATGGTCAGCGGCTGGTCGACATGCGATTCCATCAGCCGGATAGCCTGCGCCAGACGCGGGTCGTAGCCGTCGAGCCGGCCGAGCGAGACCAGCGGCTGCGCGTCGGTCGCGGCGCGCGCCTGGTCGTAGATGAAGACGCTGGCGACATCGAGCGCGACGGCCATGCCGAGCCGGGTGCGGATCAGATGCAGCATCAGGTCGAAGGTCGGCGACGCCCCGCCCGAGGTGAACACCGGTCCGTCGATGACGTAGCGGTCCGGACGCACGTCGACGCCGGGAAAGGCGGAGGAAAAATCCTCCATGTCTTCCCAATGGGTGGTGGCGCTGCGGCCTTCGAGGAGGCCGGCGCGCGCCACCAGCCATGTGCCGGCCTCGACGCCGCCGCAGGCGCGAGCCGCGCGGGCCGCTCGCCGTAATCCGGAAAGCAGAGCCGATGTCGCGTAATTCTGGGTGCCGAAGCCGGCGACGACGACAAGCACGTCGGTCGGCTCGGCCGCATCGAAGCGGCCCCTGACCGCCACCGGCAGGCCGCATGTGGTGACCGGCGCCTCGCCGGTGACCGAGACCAGTTTGAAATCGAACAGCGTCTCGCCTGAGATGCGGTTGGCGGCGCGCAGCGGGTCGACGGTCGACGCCACGCACATGATGGACGAGCCTGAAAAAACCAGCAGCGTCACCTTGAGCGGCGATCGCTCAGCGCGAAAGATGGTCGGTTTTTCGCTTTTGATCACGAGAGCTTCGTAAATTGCAAAACAGTTTCCGGCAAGTCGGTCATTGTTAGGGTCTGTTTCTATGGGGAGGAGATGTCCATGCCGCTCGCGATGAACCGTGAGGTTTTCATTACCTGTGCCGTGACCGGGTCCGGCGGCTCGCAGGACCGCTCCCCGCATGTGCCACGCTCGCCCAAGCAGATCGCCGATTCGGCGATCGATGCGGCCAAGGCCGGTGCCGCCATCGTCCACTGCCATGTCCGCGACCCCGAGACCGGCAAGCCGCGCCGCGATGTCCATCTCTACCGCGAAGTGACGGACCGCATCCGCGCGGCAGAAGTCGATGTGATCCTGAACCTGACCGCCGGGATGGGCGGCGACATGGTGTTCGGCTCACCGGAAGCGCCGCTGCCGCTCAATGAAAAAGGCACCGACATGGGCGGCGCCACCAACCGCATGGAACATGTGCGCCAGTGCCTGCCGGAAATCTGCACGCTGGATTGCGGCACCATGAACTTCGCCGAGGCCGATTATGTCATGACCAACACGCCCGGCATGCTGCGCGCAATGGGCGGCATGATGACGGCGCTCGGCGTCAAGCCGGAGATCGAAGCCTTCGATACCGGCCACCTCTGGTTCGCCAAGCAGCTGGTCGAAGAAAAGGTCTTGAATCCCGACGCGCTGGTGCAGCTCTGCATGGGTGTGCCGTGGGGGGCGCCGGACGACCTCAACACCTTCATGGCCATGGTTAACAACGTGCCGTCGACCTGGAACTGGTCGGCCTTCGCCATCGGCCGCAACCAGATGGCCTATGCAGCCGCTGCAGTGCTCGCCGGCGGCAATGTCCGCGTCGGTCTCGAAGACAATCTCTGGCTCGACAAGGGCGTGCTGGCCACCAATGCGCAGCTGGTCGAGCGCGCCGCCAGCATCGTCACCAATCTCGGCGCCAGGATTTTGGGGCCGGAGGAAGTGCGCAGGAAGCTCAACCTGACCAAGCGGGCGCCGATCGCAGCGGCTGCTTAAGCGGAGGTTGACGATGGCTACCGTCAAATTCACCGCGATGAAGGATGGCGACAGGCAAGACTACGAGTTCCTGACCGCCCATGAGATCGACTATGCCGCCAAGACCGGCGAGCGGCTGCTCGACGCTTTGGTGCAGCTCGACGAAGGCCTGTCCGGCTACAAGGTCACCCGGCTCGGCCATTCGCTGCAGGCGACGACTCGTGCCTGGCGCGACGGCGCCGACACCGACTGGATCGCCTGCGCGCTGCTGCACGACATCGGCGACATCTACGCTCCCTACAATCACGACGAGTACGCCGCTTCGATCCTGAAACCTTTCGTGCGCGAACAATGCACCTGGGTGGTGGAAAAGCATGGCGACTTCCAGCGGCTCTATTACGCGCATCATCTCGGCGGCAACCGCCATGCTCGCGACCGCTTCGCCGGCCATGCCTATTTCGACGATTGCGACCAGTTCTGCGAACGCTGGGACCAGTCGAGCTTCGACCCGGACTACGACACGCTGCCGATCGCATTCTTCCGCCAGTTTGTGCTCGAAGTCTTCGCCCGCAAGACCTACGACCCCTCCGTGATCCGCGTCGGCGAGCGCGTGCCTCTCATCGACCCTCAAACCGCCAAGACAAGAACCGGAGCCTGACCATGAGCATCATCAACAAGGCAGCCGCCATTGGCGGCGGTGTCATCGGCGCCGGCTGGGTGGCGCGGCTGCTGCTCAACGGCATCGACGTGTCGATCTTCGATCCGGACCCGGAAGCGTCGCGCAAGGTCTCGGAAGTGATGAAGGGCGCGCGCCGCGCCTACAGGCAGATGGTTCCCGGCGGCCTGCCCAGGGAAGGCAGACTGACCTTTGCCAAGACCATCGCCGAGGCGGTGGCCGACGCCGATTTCATCCAGGAGAGCGTGCCGGAGCGGCTCGACCTCAAACACCGCGTACTGGCCGAGATCGATCTCTACGCGCCGGCCAACGCCATTGTCGGCTCGTCCACCTCGGGCATCAAGCCGACCGACATGCAGGTGGCGATGAAGAAGCATCCGGAGCGTCTGGTTGTCGGACATCCCTTCAACCCGGTCTACCTGCTGCCGCTGGTCGAGATCGTCGGCGGCGAACAGACCTTTCCAGAGGCGATCGAGGTCGCAAAGGAGATCTATGCATCGATCGGCATGAAGCCGGTGGTGATCCGCAAGGAGATCGAGGCCTTTGTCGGCGACCGCCTGCTCGAAGCGGCCTGGCGCGAGGCGCTGTGGCTGATCAAGGACGGCATCTGCACGGTCGAGGAACTCGACGACATCATGCGCTATGGCTTCGGCCTGCGCTGGGCGCAGATGGGCATGTTCCAGGTCTATCGCGTCGCCGGCGGCGAAGCCGGCATGCGCCACTTCATGGCGCAGTTCGGGCCGTGCCTGAAATGGCCGTGGACCAAGCTTATGGACGTGCCGGAGTTCAACGACGAGCTGGTCGATCTTATCGCCACCCAGTCGGACGACCAGGCGCACGGCCTGTCGATCCGCGAACTGGAAAAGATCCGCGACGACAATCTGGTCGCGATCATGGATGCTCTGTCGAAACAGAACAAAGGCAAGGGCTGGGGCGCCGGCGCCTTGCACAAGGACTATACCAGGCAATTGGCCAAGCTGGCGGCGAAGAAGCCGGCCGCATCCAGGGCCGCCGAGAAGTCCAAGGCATCCAAGCCGGTGAAGAAGGCGGAAAAACCGAAGAAAAAGAAGAAGGGCTGAAGACCATGGATTTCGGGCTGTCGGAGGAACAGAAGCTCATTGTCGAGACGACGCGCGCTTTCGTCGAGAATGAGCTTTACCCGCATGAACGCGAGGTCGAGCGCACCGGCGTGCTGCGCCGCGAGTTGATCGAGGAGATCAAGGTCAAGGCAATCGAAGCCGGGCTCTATGCGGCCAACATGCCGGCCGATGTCGGTGGCGCCGGCCTCGATACGGTGACTTGGCTGCTCTACGAGAAGGAACTCGGCCGCGCCAACTATGCGCTGCACTGGACCTGCGTCGCGCGCCCCTCCAACATCCTGCTCGCCGGCACGCCCGAGCAGCGCGAAAAGTACCTGTTCCCGTGCATCCGCGGCGAGAAGTGGGACTGCCTGGCGATGACCGAGCCCGGCGCCGGCTCCGATTTGCGCGGCATGAAGGCGTCAGCCGTGCAGGACGGCGACGACTGGGTGCTCAATGGCACCAAGCATTTCATCAGCCACGCCGATCTTGCCGATTTCGCAATTAGTTTCATGGCTTCGGGCGAGGAAGAAACGCCGCGCGGCAAGCGCAAGAAGATCACCGCCTTCTTCGTCGACAAGGGCACCAAGGGGTTCACCGTGCGCGACGGCTACCGCAACGTCTCGCATCGCGGCTACACCAACGCCATCCTCGAATTCGACGATTGCCGCCTGCCGGCAAGCCAGGTGCTGGGTGAGGTCCACAAGGGCTTCGACGTCGCCAATTCCTGGCTCGGCGCCACGCGCCTGCAGGTCGGCGCCACCTGTCTCGGCCGCGCCGAGCGGGCACTCGGCCACGCCATCGAATATTCGGCGCAACGCCAGCAGTTCGGCCAGCAGATCGGCAAGTTCCAGGGCGTGTCGTTCAAGCTCGCCGACATGGCGACGGAACTGAAGGCGGCGGACCTGATGGTGTTCGAAGCCGGCTGGAAGTACGATCAGGGCACCGTCACCGACCAGGACATGGCCATGGCGAAGCTGAAGGCTACCGAAATGCTCGCCTTCGTTGCCGACGAAGCCATCCAGATCCATGGTGGCATGGGGCTGATGGACGACCTGCCGCTGGAACGCATCTGGCGCGACGCCCGCGTCGAGCGCATCTGGGAAGGGACGTCGGAAATCCAGCGCCACATCATTTCGCGGGCGCTGCTGCGCCCGTTCGGGGCATAAACCATGCATAAGCTTGAACGTCTCCTGCGTCCAAAATCCATCGCCGTGTTCGGCGGGGCGCAGGCCGCTGCCGTCGTCGCGCAATCGATCAAGATGGGCTTTGCCGGCGAAATCTGGCCGGTGCATCCGAACAAGGACGAGGTCGCCGGCCGCAAGGCCTATCGCTCGGTCGCCGACCTTCCCGACGCGCCGGACGCTGCCTTTGTCGGCGTCAACCGGCATCTCACCATCGAGGTAATCAAGGCGCTGGCTGAGCGCGGCGCCGGCGGCGCCGTCTGTTTTGCCGCGGGCTTTCTCGAGACCGAGGCCTATGACGATGACGGCGAGCGGCTGCAGGCCGAACTGGTGGCTGCCGCGGGCCAGATGCCGATCATCGGCCCGAACTGCTACGGCCTGATCAACTATGCCGATGGCGCGCTGCTATGGCCCGACCAGCATGGCGGCATCAGGCTGCCCGAAGGCGCCAAGGGCGTCGCCATCATCACCCAGTCCTCCAACATCGCCATCAACATGACGATGCAGAAGCGCGGCCTGCCGATCGCCTTCCTGATGACCGCCGGCAACCAGGCGCAGACCGGCCTGTCGGAAATGGCGCTCGGCCTGATCGAGGATGAGCGCGTCACCTCGCTCGGCCTGCACATCGAAGCCTTCGATTCGGTAGCCGGCTTCGAGAAGCTGGCGGCGCGCGCGCGCGAATTGAAGAAGCCGATCATCGCCATGAAGGTCGGTCGCTCCGAACAGGCGCGGCAGGCGACGGTCTCGCACACGGCATCGCTGGCCGGTTCGGACGCTGCCTCGGGCGCCTTCCTGCGGCGGCTCGGCATTGCGCGCGTCGATTCTATCCCCGCCTTCATCGAGGCGTTGAAGCTTCTACATGTCACCGGGCCGCTGCCCGGCTACCGCCTGTCCTCGATGAGCTGCTCCGGCGGCGAAGCCTCCGTCATGGCCGACAGCGCCGAAGGGCGCTGGGTCAATTTCCCGGAGCTCACCAGCAAGCACCGCGCCCATGTCAAATCGACGCTCGGGCCGCTGGTCGCCGTCGCCAACCCGTTGGACTATCACACCTTCATCTGGAACAACGAGCCGGCGATGACCGCCACCTTCACCGCCATGGTGTCGGGTGGTTTCGACCTCAACATGCTGGTGCTCGATTTCCCGCGCCCCGACCGCTGCTCGGTCACCGACTGGTGGGCGACGCTGCGCGCCTTCGAATCGGCGCTGAAGACCAACAAGGCGCATGGTGCGATCGTCTCCTCGCTGCCGGAGAACCTGCCGGAGGAATACACCGCCGAGCTGATGGCGCGCGGCATGGTGCCGTTGTTCGGTATTTCCGAGGCCATGGATGCCGCAGGCGCGGCGGCCTTCATCGGCTGGGCCTGGGCCGAGCCGCAGGCGCAGCCGATCGACACATCGGCTGCCGGTGCTGCCGGCGGCGATCATGCCACCCCTGACGAGGCCGAAGCCAAGGCGCGGCTGATCAAGGCCGGCTTGCCGGTGCCGAAGGCAGAACGTGCCGCTAACGCTGTCGAGGCCGTCATCTCATCCATGGCGCTCGGCTTCCCGGTGGCGCTGAAGGCGCTCGGCGTCACCCATAAGTCGGAAGTCGGCGCGGTGCGGCTCAATCTGAAAGACGCCGAATCGGTCAGCACGGCCGCGCATGATCTGCTGCCGCTCGGCACCGGCCTCTATGTCGAACGCATGGTGCGCGACGGCGTTGCCGAGTTGATCGTCGGCTTCACCCGCGATCCGATGTTCGGCGCGGTCATGACACTGGGCACCGGCGGCGTGTTGGTCGAACTGTTGCGCGACAGCGTTACGCTCATGCTGCCGGCGACGCGCGACGACATCGAGGCCGCCCTGCGTGGCCTCAAACTGTTTCCGCTGCTCGACGGCTATCGTGGCCGGCCCAAGGCCGATATCGGCGCTGCCATCGACGCCATCGCGGGCATTGCCGGCTTCGTGCAGACGAATGCCGGAGAGATCGAGGAACTCGACATCAACCCGCTGATCGTCTGCGCCGAGGGCAAGGGCGCCTGGATCGCCGACGCGCTGCTGGTGCTGGGAGACAAGAAGAATGTCTGACGTCATTTCGACTCGCCGCGAGGGCACCATCCTCGAGGTCACGCTCGACCGGCCCAAGGCCAACGCCATCGACCTGAAAACGTCGCGGCTGATGGGCGAGACCTTCAAGGCGTTCCGCGACGATCCGGAACTGCGCGTCGCCATCGTCAAGACCGCCGGCGACAAGTTCTTCTGCGCCGGCTGGGATTTGAAGGCAGCAGCCGGTGGCGATGCGGTCGACGGCGACTATGGCGTCGGCGGCTTTGCCGGCCTGCAGGAGCTGCGCGACATGAACAAGCCGGTGATCGCCTGCGTCAACGGCATGGCGGTGGGCGGCGGCTTCGAATTGGCGCTGTCCTGCGACCTCATCTTCGCCTCGGATCATTCCTCCTTCGCGCTGCCCGAAATCCGCGCCGGCACGCTGGCGGATGCCGCGACGATCAAGTTGCCGAAGCGCATTCCCTATCACGTCGCCATGGACCTCTTGCTCACCGGCCGCTGGATGGATGTAGCGGAAGCGCATCGCTGGGGCCTGGTCAACGAAGTGTTGCCCAAGGAAAAGCTTGAAGACCGCGTCTGGGAGGTCGCAAGGCTACTGGCCAGCGGCCCGCCGCTGGTGTTTGCCGCGATCAAGGAGACGGCGCGGGTGGCCGAGGCGCTGACCTTCCAGGATGCCATGAACCGCGTGACGCGCCGGCAACTGGCGACGGTCGATGCGCTTTATGGCTCCGAGGACGGTATGGAAGGGTTCCGGGCGTTTGCGGAGAAGCGCGACCCGGTGTGGAAGGGGAAGTAGCCTCTTTACCCTCCCCTCGATGGGGAGGGTCGGACCGAAGGTCCGGGGTGGGGTGATGCGCCACCACCCTCACCCGCCGCTTCGCGGCGACCTCCCCCATCAAGGGGGAGGTAAAGGAGCTGCATGACCGACTACAAAACCCTCATCGATGCCGAGACCTGGGCCTTCATCGAGCGGACCAATTCCTATTACCCGCCCGATACGATCGACTACACCATCGCCCAGCAGCGTGCGATTTATGACCGGATGTGCCGCGAGTTCTTTGCCGGCTATCCTAATGGTGTGACGGCGGAAACGACTTTCATTGCCAACCGATCACACGACATCCCGATCCGCATCTATCGCAGCGCTACCCCGAACACGGCGGCGATGGTGCTCTACATCCATGGCGGGGGTTTCATCCTCGGCGGCCTAGACAGCCATGACGATGTCTGCGCCGAGCTCTGCGCCCGCACCGGTTACGAGGTGGGTTCCATCGATTACCGGCTGGCGCCGGAGCATTTGCACCCGGCCGCTTTCGACGATGCTTTACGTGCCTTCGAATGGGCAGCCAAAACCTACGACCGCCCTATTCTGCTGTGCGGCGACAGCGCCGGCGGCAATCTCTGCGCGGCTGTTGCTCACGCAACGCGTGGCCATGCCAAAAAGCTGATCGGCCAGGTGCTGATCTATCCGGGCCTCGGCGGCGACCGTTCGAAGGGCTCGTATGTCACGCACGCCGAAGCACCGATGTTGACCATGCGCGATCTCGAATTCTACAAGCACATCCGCACCGGCGGCGCTGACGGTACTGGTGACATCACCTTGTCGCCGCTCGCCGACACCGATTTCACCAAACTGCCGCCAACCGTGCTGATCACCGCGCAATGCGACCCGCTGTCGTCCGACGGCGAGGCCTACCGCGACCGCATCCTTACCGCAGGCGGACACGCCAGCTGGTCCGAGGAGCCGGGGCTGGTGCATGGCTATCTCCGGGCCAGGCACACGGTCGGCCGGGCCCGCGCCTCCTTCAGCCGCATTGTCGAGGCGGTTTCCGTGCTGGGCAAAGGCGACTGGATCTGGTGATCCGGCTCAACCGCGGACAAAGGCGATCAGTTCCTCAGCCATGCGATCGTTGAATTCCTGACGAAAGCGATTCTTCTTCAGCCATTCAGGGTTTGAGCCGACGGTCTTGTTGGCATCCACGACAACGCCTTTGCCATCGACAATGAAATAGTCGATGGCGCCGAAGTCCAGGTTGAGCCGCTGCCGCACCGCCAGCACTTCCTGCGGCACGGCGCCGCCCACCTCATTGCTCAGGATTTTTGAGCCGGCGCACAACACATCGTCGTAGACCTGCCGCATGTTGACCTCGGCACCGAGCAGGAACATGTAGCGGTGCTTGACGATGGGCAGGTCGAGCGTATCGAAAGCGAACTTTTCCACCATCAGGCGATTGTTGCGCCATACATCCCGCGGAACCTCGCCGATCGTCTGGTAGACCTTATAGGGCGGGCACAGGCGGTCCTTGTAGCCGGGTTCGAAGAGCTTGCGGATGGCATGCGCGCTCCTGGTCAGGCCGTTGCGATGCTGCCACCAGCGCTGCTCTGGTCGGCCCCTGGAGTTGAGGACCGTCTTGACGACAACCGGCCCCTCGTGGCTGTCGCCTGCCTCCAGCTTCAGTGTCGAATAAAGGTGCCGGTGGATGGACAGCGCGCGGCCATTGATGGTGCGGTCGTAGAGGTGGCCGAGCCCGCGGTACGTTGGCGGCACGACTGTCAGGTCGACATGCAGAAAGGCCACCGGCGCCCGATCTCGGCCGGCTGGCCGGTCGAGCAGGCGCACTTTCAATCCAGCCTGTTCCAGGTAAGGCAGCAACTGCGCGATGCTATAGCTCCGCACCAGTCGGAAATTGCGCAGGCTCTCCACATAGACATCGAGATCGGCGGCAGACACCGAACGCTATTCCTTGATATCGACGCCCGAGAAATCATGGTGATCAAAGGGGTCCATGACATAGCCCGTCACCTGTTCGCGCATCGGCATCGAGATCACGGAGTGGGCGATAGCGACCCACGGCATCTGCTCCCTGAAGATCGTTTGCGCCTGCGAATAGAGTTTTGCGCGGGCAGCGGGATCGACGATCCCGGCTGCCTGCTTGAGCAGATCGTCGAAGGCCGGAAAACACCAGTTGGCACGATTGGTGGTGCCGACGCCGGCACAGCCAAGCGGCACCGACAGGAAGTTGTCGGGGTCGCCATTGTCGCCGGTGAAGCCGAACAGCATGGCGCCGTCGCGGTCGCGTGACTTTGAGCGGGCAAGGTATTCAGTCCACTCATACGTCACGACTTCCACGGTGACACCGATCTTTGCCAGGTCGGACTGGATCATTTCGGCCATACGCTGCGCATTCGGGTTATACGGACGCTGCACCGGCATCGCCCAGATCTTCATGTGCAGGTCCTTGATGCCTGCATCGGCGAGCCCCTGCCTGCCGGCAGCGGGATCGAAGACATGATCGGGGCTCGTCTTGTCATAGGCCCAGGACGTCGGCGGCAGCGGATTGCGTGCGACTTCACCGGTGCCGCGGAACACGACGTCGACCAGCGCCTGGGTGTCGATGGCCATGGCGATCGCCTTCCTCACCTTTGGATCGTCGAAGGGCTTCTGCAAAGTGTTGAAGGCGAGGTATCCTGTATTGAGGCCCTCCTGCCGCATGACCTTGATGCCGGGTGTCGCCTTGATCGCCTCCAGGTCGGCCGGATTTGGATAGGGCATCAGGTCGCATTCGCCGGCGCGCAGCTTTTCCATGCGAATGCTGGCATCGGCGGTGATGGCGAAGACGAGATCGTCGATCTTCGGCTTGCCGCGCCAGTAGTCCGGATTGGCCTTGTAACGGATGACCGCATCCTGCTGGTAGTCGACAAGCTGGAACGGACCCGTCCCGACCGGCTTCAGCGCCAGGTCGAGCAGCCGCTTCTCGGCGACGAGCTTATCGGCATATTCCCTGGAAACGACCGAAGCGAAATCCATCGCCAGGTCGGCAAGCATCGGCGAATGCGGCGCCTTCAGCGTCATCACGACGGTATGGTCGTCAAGCTTGCGCCAGCCGGCGACAAGATCCGGCATGCCGATGCCGTCGAAGTAAATGTACTGGCGTTTGGCATAATTGTTGAACGGGTTCTGAGCGTTGGCCTGACGGTCGAAGGTGAACAGCACGTCGTCGGCGTCGAAGTCGCGGCTCGGCGTAAAGCCCTCGACGCTGTGGAATTTCACACCGTGCCGCAGGTGGAATGTGTAGGTGAGGCCGTCGTCGGAAATCTCCCAGCTTTCGGCAAGGCCGGGGCGTACCTTCGTGGTGCCGGGCTCGAACTCGACCATGCGGTTGTAGAGAGCGGTGGCCGAGGCGTCGCGGGCGCCGGAGGCGAGTGCGGGATCAAACGTGTCCGGACTGACCTCGGTGCAGTAGATCAAGGTCTTGGCCACGGATTGATGGACCGGCAACGCACATGGAAAAAGCGCCGCCAGGAACAGAACGAAGTGCCTGCGTGTCATGATCCCCCCAGGGTTGGGAAGACGCTAGCAGAAGCCGGCACTGACGGTAAGTAAGCCGGCCGGTCTTTCGCGCGCCAAGACTGTTTTCCACCTTGAGTTGACACAAGGAATTAGCCGCGCCTCTGTGAAATGGCGGACAGACCCGGCCGCCGTTTTGCATGAACCTTTCCGCTTCAGCCTGCGACTGACGACCAGGCGCCGCATGGTGCGGGCCGGAAAGGATGCCCCCATGACCAGGACCCCAGAGGCTCCACGGTCTCCGGGACCAACGCAAGCTCAGCGAGACCACCGCCTTCGGGATGGAGTCGATGCGCTGGGCTTTCGGCTGATTCCGTTGACCCTGCGCAGGAGCAGGCGTATCGTGAAGATGAGGAAAGCAGACAATTCGATCAGGGACGAACGTGCCGGAACGCCGCGCCTTGCCCTGTTTCGCGCGGCCGGACCGGATGTTCCTCCCGAAAACTTCGGGGGGAGTTTTATGTCCTGCGATCGCGGCGCGTCCATGTCGTCTCCAAGCGGCGGTTTGCGCCGTTCGCTCCATCTGGCCGGCGGTTTGCTTGCCCTGGCGCTGAGCGCCGCGCTCTGGTTGGGCACAGCCGCCCAAGCGCAGGAAACCCAGATCATCTATCCCGGCTCGATGGCGGTCACTGGATTTTCCGGCACCGTCATTCCCAATTTCGACTCTGCCGATTCCGAAAGGGGGGGGCTGCCGCCCGGCGTCGACCCGGTCGACGAAACCTTCATCGACACGACGCGCGCCACCTTGCGCGTCTTCGACGTTTCGGCGCTCGGCGGACCGGCTTCCGGCCAGCTCGTCTACACGCCGCCGCCTTTCGAGGTGACGGCCGAACAGATCGGCCAGGTATTCGCCATCACCTATGATGACGGTGTGCGCGACGGCGTTCCCTCGGGCGTCCCCAACCTCTATGCCGGCGCTACCTCGCTGCACGGCATCCGTATCGTCACCCCGGACGAAGATGCCGACGGTCGGCCCGAGCGACAGCGCCGCGGAACCGCAGGCGCCGTCTTCATGGACGGCCAGTTCGGCACCGAAAGCGGTGGCGGTCCGGGCACGATCTGGAAGATCGACGGCATCACCGGCGCGGTCTCCAAATTCGCCGACATTGACACCAACAGCGGTTCCGGCATCGGCGACATCAGCTTCGACAGCAATCACCGCGAGTTCTTCGCCAGCGATCTCGACACCGGCCTCATCCACCGCCTCGATGCCAACGGCACGCTGATCGACACATTCGATCACGGCGTTGCCGGGCGGCCGGCGCATGGGCTGGCTCCCGTCGCCGATGACGGTGCGGTGATGGACATACAGGGTGCTGCCTTCGACTCGGAAGACCCCGACACATGGGGCTACACGCAGGACGAACGCCGCGTCTGGTCCGTCGCCTATCATGGCGGCCGGCTCTATTATTCGGTCGGCGAAAAGGCCGAGATCTGGTCGGTTGGCATTGCCCGCGATGGCAGCTTTGCCGGTGATCCGCGCTGGGAGCTGACGGTCAAGGCCGACAAGGACTACGCCGTCACCGACATCGCCTTCGACAACCAGGGCTTCATGTATCTGGCGCAGCGCGGCCCGGTCGAGAATCGCTACGATTACAGCCAGTTCGCCGATTCCGGCAAGGGCGAGGTCATCCGCTACTGGCGCGAAAACCCGGACGATCCGGCGACGGAATCGGTCTGGGTGGAAGAGCCGCAGGAATATGCAGTCGGCTTCCCGCAAGGCAACCGGCAGTCGGCCGGTGGGCTCGACCTGCAATATGGCTATGACGCCGACGGCAATCTCGACACCGGCGTGTGCACCGACACGCTGGTCAACACCGGCGACAAGCTGCGCGACAACCCGACACTTGCCGACCAGCTCGCCGCCGGCGGGCCGCTTGCCGTGCACGGCGTGCAGATCACGCCGACGCCGTTGGTCAAGCCGGCCAACGTGCCGCCTTTCGGCTCGTGGTTCGTCGACTTCGACGGCTATTTCGAAGACCCAGAAGTGGAAGGCCATGTCGGCGACGTCGAGGTCTGGCACCCCTGCGACGGCCGTGCCGGCTATTATGAAGAGATCCCAGGCGGTTATCTGCCGCCGTTCTATCCGCCGGGCTTCCCACCGCCCGGCGATCTGCCTCCGTGCATCGATGTCGAGGATGTTCAGTTCTACTGCACGCCTCGCGGCCTCCAGGCCGACCTCTATCTCCATGACCATGCCGGCTTTGGCGGCGATTCGATCAAGGTCCAGTCCATGACACCAGGCGTCGGGGTGACATCACCCCAGTCGCATGCTCCCGGTAAGCCTTACACGGTCGACATCACCGGCCATTCTCCGGGCGACAGAGTCGATGTTGGACTTTGCTTCTACAGGCAGTCCGACAAGGACAAGGGTGGCTACTACCCTTGCTGCAAGATGACTTTGCCGCTCAGAACCCCAGCCGTCAGCTGCGAACGTTGAGGAGGGGAAGATGAAAAATCTCGCACTTTCCCCGACCGCGAACAGCAGTCAATCCAACGTCATGGAGACCATCATGAAACCCCTGTCATATGCCAGGCGCGGCGCGCGCTGGCTGATGGCGGCCGGTATCGCGGTCGCCATGTTCACCCCTGTGGCAAGCCACGCCGAAGATGCAGTCCCGATCACTCCGGAACTGCGGCTCGACCTCGACAATTCAAAAATCGTCAATCCGAGGCCGGAACGGATCGTGCCGTTCTTCACCAAAACAGGCACACAGAGGAGCTGCGACTACGTCGTCTACTCCCTGAGCTTTGGCCTGCGCGGCGACTCGCAAGGCTTTGCCGACCCAAGCTTTTCGGCCAGGCTGAAGAAACTCCAACTCGACTTCAAGGATCAGCTTCCGCACGGTCTTGCGATCGTCAACGTCAACGTGTCCGGCGACGGCACGGATGCGTCTGGCGGACCGCTGCCGGGTGCGACAATCAGCACCTCGGCTAATCCGAACGATACGGCAACGGTTTCCGATTTCCGGATTTCCACCACCGATCTCGACGGCGCTGGGGCTGGCAATGAACGCGTCATCAATTTCAAGATCACCGCCAAGATCGACCATGCGGCGTTTCCTTCGCCGACCATCGTCGACAACCAGGGCATGATCAAGGTGACGCCGGGCGTCGGCACGGGGGCCATCATCCCGTCGCAGGATCCGGGCAAGCCCGACGACGGCGACTACAAGACCGGGGCCAAGACCTCGATCAAGATCGACCTCACCAACTGTGACAAGCGGCCTCCGCCTCCCGACCGGGAATGTTTCAAGGTGGAGCGCGGCACGGTCGATTGCGTGCAAGGCGGCGGCGCGTTCATCTACCACATGCCTGTCGGCCCGGAGATGGGCGGCAAATGGGTGCAGGTATCGACGACGACCCCAGGCATCACCATCATCCCCGACACGCAATTGGTGCCGGCGGGCGGCGGTGTGCTGAACTGGAAGATCGTCGGTGCATCGCCCGGCGACGTCATCCACCTCATCGTCACCGGCATCGAGACCTATGCCGGCCCGAAGGAGGGTTGGGGACTATGCTGCACGCAGACCATCGACATCGTCATCCCGCGTGACTTGAGATGTCCCCCCAAGGACAAGGAACCGGACCTCAAGGTCGAGAAACGAGCCGACGTGACGCGTTGCACGATGGGCGGCGGCTGCGACTTCACCATCAAGGTCACCAATGTCGGCGACGGGCCGTATCACGGCAAGATCGTGCTCGACGAGGTGACGCTGCCGGCCGGCTCGACTCTGGATTCAGGGCCCAACCCGCCCTGGGTATGCATGCCCGGCGTGACCCCGATGACGTGCACCTATCCGGTGACCACGCTCAATCCGGGGGCCTCCATCAACCTCAAGCTCGGCTTCAAGCCGGCGGGTGGTTGGCAAGGCAGCGCGTTGCGCAACTGCGCCACCTATAATTACGGCGCCAGCGGCAAGCCGCTTTTCGGCAGCCAGCAGAACGATCGCGGCTGTGCCTCGATCCCGATCTGCCGGCGTGGCGACCGCGACCGCGATTGCCGGCCCCCGGTCGACAAGAAGGTCGACTTGATCCTGAAGAAGCGTGCCCGCATCCCGGTCTGCACGCCCGACGGCATCTGCTACTTCGTGATCGACATCATCAACAATGGCAGCGTCCCCTATAATGGGCCGTTGACGGTTGTCGACAATTACCCGGGCGGCGCGCCGGCCTCTTCGACCTTCGGCCCGTCTCCGCCCTGGACATGCGGACCGAACGGTCCCGGCCAGTTCCGCTGCGACAATGCAGGCATCGTGCTGATGCCGGGCGCATCGACGCCGATCGTCGTCAGGGCGGTCATGCCGGCCGGCTACCAGTCGGATTCGGTCGAGAACTGCGCGGCGCTGAAGCCCGTCTCCGGTGAGGTCGACCTCACCAACAACAAGGCCTGCGCCAAGGAACGCTTCCGTCATCCCAATGGCGGCAAGCCGACCCTACGCATCACCAAGGTCTGCAATGGCTCGCTCGCCGGTGCGGCGGTGGTTTCCTGCCGCATCACCGTCATCAGCCTTGGCACCTCTGCCCCCACCGGTCCGGTGCGGGTCAACGATGCTGCCACGCTGATATCGGGTGGCGCGCCGGTCCAGATCCAGACCGTCACACCCGACGGTGCGGAATGGGCCTGCGGAGCGGTTCCGGCCAATGCGCTGTCATGCCAGATACCCGGCGCCGCGATGACGCCCGGAACCTCCAGGCACTTCGACGTGACGGTCTTGGCCAATGGCGCGTTCGAGAACTGCGCACGCGGCTCATACGGCCCGGCCCCTGGAGACGACGTCGTCTACCCGATCGGCCAGGCCTGCGCCAAGGGCGGCGGCACGTCCACCATCAGCGTCAAGAAGACCGGCGATGCCGAGTGCCAGCCGGGGCAACCCTGCTCGTTCGAGATCACCATCACCAATGATGGCCAGACCGCCTTCTCCGGTCCGGTCCGCATCGGCGATGCGATCGGGGTGGACGGCCTGGGGCGGCTGCAAGGCGTCGCGATCACCTCGATCGAACCGCCCTTTGGCTGCTCGCCCGAACCGACGACCTTGCCGTTGACCTGCATTGCCAACCTGACGCTCGGCGCCGGGGAAAGCCATGTGCACAAGGTCACCGTGGTCCTTCCCGACGCTCCCCTGGTCAATCTGCGGGGCAACGTCAGCGGCCAGAACTGCGTCGGCGTCTTGTCTCCCGACACCAGGGTGCAAGGCGGCGGCGACGTACTGCCCGGCGACCTGACCAACGTCCAGGGCGATCGCGGCAAGGCCTATGCCTGCCATCCGTTCACCATCAAGCGCGAGGTGAAGAAGGAATGCTCGCCAGGCTTCGTCATGAACGATGCCGGCCGGTGCGTGTGTCCGGAAGGCACGACGTTCCGCAACGGCCAGTGCTCGCCCGACGGCGGCGTCATCATCCAGCCGAAGGATCCGAGGCCCTGCGTGCTGCTCAAGGGCCAGATCCGCACCGAGGATGGACGCTGTGTCTGCCCGCGCGGAACCGAGCTTGAGAACGGCGCTTGCGTCAAGACCGACAAGCCTGGCTGCACCATCCCCGGTTCGGTCCCGACGTCGGACGGCAATGGCTGCTACTGCCCGGAAGGTACGCATCTCGACCGACAGGCAAATGCCTGCGTGCGCGACAAGCAGAAGCCTCAGGAGTGCGGCATACGCGGCCAGGTTCATGACGCCGATGGCGATTGTGTCTGCCCGCGTGGGACAGAGGTGCGCAATGGAGCCTGCCGGCCGATCCGGCCAAAGCCTGAACAATGCTCGATCCGTGGTCAGATCCAAAACGCCAATGGCGATTGCGTCTGCCCGGACGGCACAGAAGTCAGGGGCAAGGTCTGCCGGCCGATCCGGCCGAAGCCCGAGCAGTGCTCGATCCGCGGCCAGGTCCACGACGCCAACGGCAATTGTGTCTGCCCGCGGGGTACCGAGGTGCAAGGCAATGCCTGCCGGCAGAAGAAGCCTGTGCTGGAACAGTGCGACATACGCGGCCAGGTGCACAACAAGCGCGGCGAGTGTGTTTGCCCGCGCGGCACCCAGGTGATCGACGGCGCATGCCGCAAGCCGAGGCCGCAGGTGGGAGACTGCGCCCCGGGCTCGCAGATGGTCGGCGGCCAGTGCGTGCCGATCATCAGGCGGCGCTGCCCCGAAGGCACCGTTGGTCGGTTCCCGAACTGCAGAGCCATCCGGCAGCAGCCGTCGCTCGATCCGACCCTGTTGCTCAATCCAGGTGTCCTTCAGCAGTTCATACCGAAGCGCACGCCGCAGACGCAGGTACAGCCGCAAAGGGATCCGGCGGCCAACTTCAAGCCATAGGATCTGGATACGAGTCAAAATTCAGAGCCCCGTCGGAGCGATCCGGCGGGGTTTTCCTTGGGCGCGCTGCGGCGATCGGGCGGCCAGGTATTCGCCGAACCCGCTGCCGGGCGCAGCAAATACCGACTTTCCCTTTTCGGGATCATGGTCTAGAGCAGTTCATCGTTTCGTGGAAACGCCGAACCGCTCTATCTCTTTGTTTTCACGCAATTCCGGACGGAAAGCCGTTCCCACTTTTCCTGGAATTGCTCTAGCAGTCGTCAAGGCCGCGCCCGCAAACAGGGCGCCCAAAGGGGCCGCATCATGAGCAGGAAGACCCTGATCGCGCCATCGGTGCTGGCGTCGGATTTCTCGAAGCTCGGCGACGAGGTCGAGGCGGTGGCGGCGGCCGGCGCCGACTGGATTCATCTCGACGTGATGGACGGGCATTTCGTGCCCAACATCACCTTCGGCCCGCCGGTGATCAAGGCCATCCGCAACCGCACCAAGGCCTTTTTCGACTGCCATTTGATGATTGCGCCGGCCGATCCTTATCTGGCCGCCTTTGCCGATGCCGGCTGCGACGGCATGACCGTGCATGCCGAGGCCGGACCGCATCTCGACCGCTCGCTTCAGACCATCAAGGATCTCGGCACGAAGGCCGGCGTATCGCTCAATCCGGCGACGCCGGAAAGTGCGATCGAATATGTGCTCGACCGGCTTGACCTGATCCTGATCATGACCGTCAATCCGGGCTTTGGCGGCCAGGCCTTCATCCCGGCCATGGTCGACAAGGTCAAGCGGGTGAAAGCGCTGATCGGCAACCGGCCGATTCGCATCGAGATCGACGGCGGCGTGTCGCCGGAAACCGCCCACCTGGTCACATCAGCCGGTGCCGATGTGCTGGTGGCGGGCGCCGCCATCTTCAAGGGCGGCAGCGTCGAAGCCTACCGGGCCAATATAGAAGCCATCCGAACCGCGGCCGACCGGGCTGCCGGCTGACATCAGTTCCAGGGCAAGTTCCCGGCTGGTCGGTTCTCCTCGGCCTGATCTCCCTGCCTGATCCTTCGATCTCCCAAAAAGCCGTCAACGGGTGGCAGCCACAAGGGCATCGCGGCACGCGACAGGATCGCGGCATCCGGCACTAGTTTTGGCCCATAAACCTAGTGGATAGCTGCCGAAGGGATCTGCATGCGGGGAGAGGTCAATCCGGCGGCATGACGCGCGTTAAGAAAAAATTATCCGTATTCGGGATCTCGAAGCTGTTTCTCGAGGGCACCTGCCATGCTGGCAGACAAACTTTCTTCAGAAGAACAAGTTTTTCACGATTTTAGTTACTTCCGGCGGATAAGATGCAGTCAACCTTCCTCTTTAAGTCGAATATCGTGATCTTTCGCTTGAGGGGCGGATGCCTTAGGAGTTACAGTAAATTTACAGGGGAAATCGTTTGCTTCGCGAACGGGCTAGCGGAGCATGGGAGAGCTACAGGAGTCATATTGACCTACGGATCTGCCGATGTGAGCGAAGGCGCGGGACCCAAGAGCACACTCGCTAGTACGGTCTATCAACAGCTTCGCGACGATCTCCTGCGCGGCGTGTTTGAAAGTGAAAGCAAGCTTCGTGTCGAATGGGTGGTTTCCCGTTACGGCGCCGGCGCCTCACCGGTTCGCGAGGCCCTCAACCGACTTGCTTCGGAAGGCCTGCTCGGCCGCCACGACCAGCGCGGTTTCTTCATCATGCCGGTCAGTGCCCCGGAACTTGAGGAATTGACGCGCACCCGCTGCTGGCTGGAAGAGCGGGCGCTGCGTGAATCCATTGCCAACCGCACCGGCGAATGGGAAGAGCAGCTCGTGCTGGCCTTGCATCGCCTGGCGCGTGCCCCGCGCCGCTTGCCGGAGGACCCGTCCTCGAACAATCCGGAATGGGAAAAGCTGCACCGCGCCTTCCATAGGGCACTGATCGCAGGCTGCCGATCGCATTGGCTGACCGGCTTTTGCGACCAGCTTTCGGATCAGGCCTCCCGTTACCGGCTGATCTCCCAGGACGGCAGCGAGCGCGACGAAATCAGTGAACATCGGCTGATTGCGGAGCGCACGGTGGATGGCGATGCCGACGGCGCCGTTGAAGCCCTCCTCAACCACTACCGTCTGACGGCAGCCATGTGCATGGAGCGCTTCAACGACAGCGGCGATCCACGCGTGAGCGCCACCAAGGCGCTGCGCAGCCGCAGATAGAAGCGCTTCCGGTCCGCTATCCAAAATCCGCCCGCTATCCAAAATCGCCCGTTATCCAAGTCCGCTTGCCTTCATCTGATCGGCGGCAAACCCGATTTCACGTTTTTGCCGGACGGAGGCGAAATCGTTTCCTTTGTTCCAAAGCCATCCGGCTCTAAATCAAAGGGATAGAGCATGATGTCCTCCGAAAACCGCTTCACACTTTTCGGCATCATCTCTAGGGAATGCGCATGACCAATCACCTGTTCGACGCGTTCCGCAGCCGGATTTCAGCCTCCGAGCGCATCCTGATCGCGACCGATGACGGACGCGCGATCGCCTATGGCGACATGCTGGCGCAATCGGCACAGCTGGCACATGCGCTGAGGCATTTCGGCGTCGAGCCGGGCGACCGCGTTGCCGTGCAGGTCGAAAAAAGCCCTGAATGCATTTTCCTTTACCTCGCCTGCCTGCGCGCCGGCGCGGTCTTCCTGCCGCTCAACACCGCCTACACGCTGGCCGAACTCGGCTATTTCTTCGGTGATGCCGAGCCGCGGCTGGTCGTCTGCGACCCGGCCCGCGCCGGCGCTATCGCGCCGTTGGCGCAGGCGTCGGGTGCTGCCACCTTCACGCTTGGCAGCAATGGTGAGGGCTCGCTGACCGAACTGGCGGCACAACAGCCCACGGATTTCGACGCCGTGGCGCGCGGGCCGGACGATCTGGCCGCAATCCTTTACACATCCGGCACCACCGGACGCTCCAAGGGCGCCATGCTCAGCCATGAAAACCTGGCCTCCAATGCGCGCGTGCTGGTCGAGCAATGGCGTTTCACCGGGGATGACGTGCTGATCCACGCGTTGCCGATCTTCCATACGCACGGCTTGTTCGTCGCCACCAACGTCACCCTGATGGCCGGCGCCTCGATGCTGTTCGAGCGGAAATTCGACGCCGGCCGCATCGTCTCGCTCTTGCCCCGCGCGACAGTGATGATGGGGGTGCCGACCTTCTATACCAGGCTCCTGCAGCAGGACGGGCTGGATGCCCAGGCGGCGAAGAACATCCGCCTGTTCGTTTCCGGCTCGGCGCCGCTGCTCGCCGAAACGCACAAGGCCTGGCGCGAGCGCACCGGCCACGCCATTCTCGAGCGCTACGGCATGACCGAGACCAACATGAACACGTCGAACCCCTATGAGGGCGAGCGTCGGGCCGGCACGGTCGGCTTCCCGCTGCCCGGCGTTTCGCTGCGCATGGCCGACCCTGACAGCGGCGATGCGCTTGGCCAGGGTGAAGTCGGCATGATCGAGGTCAAAGGTCCGAATGTCTTTTCCGGCTATTGGCGCATGCCGGAAAAAACCAAGGCGGAGTTTCGCAAGGACGGCTTCTTCATCACCGGCGACCTCGGCATCATCGACGCGGACGGCTACGTCCACATCGTCGGCCGCGGCAAGGATCTCATTATCTCCGGCGGCTACAACATCTATCCCAAGGAGATCGAGAGCGAGATCGACGCCGTTGCCGGCGTCTTGGAAAGTGCCGTCATCGGAATTGCCCATCCCGATTTCGGCGAAGGCGTCACCGCTGTCGTGGTGCGGGCGCCGGCATCGCAGATCACCGGGGCCGAGATCGTTGGCGCCATTGCCGGCCAGCTGGCCAAATACAAGCACCCGAAGCAGGTGATCTTCGTCGATGAGCTGCCGCGCAACACGATGGGCAAGGTGCAGAAGAACCTGCTGCGCGAGACCTACAAGGGTCTCTACGGCTAATCCATAGCCGGCTAATGTCTCTGCCCAAGCGCTTCGCCTGGACATCTGTTCGCGGTTCGGCAGTGGCGCCTTTTACCTGCGCGGCTTTTTCACCCGAGTGCTGGAACCCCACAAAGCGCGGTTCAGCAGGTTGCGTTTGCGCTTGCGCGGGATGAGGTCGACGTCGCTGACGAGCTTGGCGCCGCCCTCGCGCCGCTCCAGGGTGATCTTGCGGCTGTGGAAGGCTTCGAGCTCCGCACGATGCGCCACGCTGATGATGGTGACGTCAGGCAGTTCGCGGATCACCGTCAACATCATCGTGTCCTGGCTCTTCTCGTCGAGCGCCGAAGTCGCTTCATCCAGCACCACGATATCGGGGCGATGCAGCAGCAGGCGCGCGAAGGCGAGGCGTTGCTTTTCGCCGCCCGACAGCGTCTGGTCCCATGGCGCCTCTTCCTTGATCCTGCCGGTGAGATAGCCAAGCCCCACCTTGTCGAGGGCAGCCTTGATTTGCTTGATGGTCCACTTGTCCGCCGCCGCGGGATAGGCGACCGCGCGGCGAAGCGTTCCGGAAGGGATGTAGGGGCGTTGCGGCAGCATGAACAGGCGCCTGTCGGTGTGGAAATTGACGCTGCCGCCGCCCCATGGCCACAGGCCCGCGACGGCCCGCACCAGCGTCGACTTGCCTGAACCGGATTCGCCTGAAACCAGCACCCGCTCGCCCGGCTCGATCACGACCTCGGTTTCCTTGACTACGGAGGTGCCGTCGTCGAGTGTCACGGAAAGATTGTCGAGGCTGAGGATGGCGCCGTCTTCCGCTTCGCCCCGGTTGATGCGTCCGAGCGCATCGCTCTGCTCGGCGCGCTCGAGCCCGTCGAGCGACATCATCAGCGAGGCAATGCGCCGCGCGGAGGCGTTCCAGTCGGCGAGGCGCGGATAGTTGTCGACCAGCCAGCCGAACGCGCCTTGCACGATGCCAAAGGCAGACGCCGCCTGCATCACCTCGCCAAGCGTCATCGAGCCTTCGAGGAATTTTGGCGCGCACAAAAGGATCGGCACGACCGGCGCAAACAGGCTCGATCCCTGCGACACCGCCGCCGTGCGCATGTGCTGTCCGGTCAGCAGAGCCCATTGCCTCAGCACGTGGCCGAAATTTCTGTCGATGCCGCTGCGCTCCTCGTCCTCGCCTCCCAGCAAGGCGATGCTCTCGCCGTTTTCGCGCACGCGCGTCAGCGTGTAACGCAGTTCGGCCTCCGCCTGGTTCTTCCGCTCGGAGAGCTGGACGAAATCGCGGCCGATGACCACCATCGAGGTCGAGGTGATGGCGGCATAGATGATCGCGGTGATGACCAGAAAGCCGGGAATGGTGATGCTCTCGCCGCCGATCGGCAGGGTGAGCGCGCCGCCGATGGTCCACAGCACGACGATAAAGGTCGAGGCCGACAGGAACGCGTTGAGGACGCCGGCGGTGAAATCGACCGGCGACTCGGTGGCGATGCGCAGGTCCTCGGTCATGCGGGCCTCGGGGTTCTGGTGGTCGCCGCCCACGAGGTTCAGCTGGTAGTAGCGGCCGTTTGCCAGCCAGCGCGCGACGACCCCGGTGGTCAGCCAGGAACGCCAGCGGCGCTGGATCGTCATGCGCAGATAGACCTGCGCGACGACAAGGCTGCCGCTGCAGATCACCAGCGGCACGAATACGGCGCTGAGGAGATAGACCGTGCGGGCGTTGCGCTGCTCGAGGGCATCGAACATCGAGCGGTTCCAGACGTTGATGCCATACTGGAAACCGATGTTGATGCAGATCAGCAGCAGCACTCCGATCGTCAAAGGCCAGGCGAGCTTGTCGCCATGCCTCCCCCAATAGCCGCGCCCGCTGATCCAGAAACGCCGCAGCAGATATTTTTTGCGCGCCTGCTCGGCCTGCTCGGGCGTCAGCTTGGGATCGGGTTCGACGGCATCCGGCGGCGGCGCAGCCTCGCCAACGGGCTCAGACGCGGCTTCGGCGGCCGATGCTTTTTTCTCGCGCGGCGTGTCCTCGCGCGGTCCATCTCCGCGCGTTTGCCGTGACGGCTTTTCCCGACGCGACTTCGTGGCATCGCGCGCTTCGATGCCGTCGGCCGGTTTCGATTTGGGTTTTGCCTCGGACATATGCCCCGACAACGACCTCCATATCAAAAGGTTTCATGGTATGCGCCTGCCCGACGTTTCAGGAAACGCCCGTCATTGCGATATAAAAGCCCAACGACATGTTCTGCGATGGCGAGGCTGGCGGTAAGGCCAGGGCTCTCGATGCCGAACAGATTGACGATCTGGCCGTCCCCGTGGTCAGCCGGTCCCAGGATGACGAAGTCGGCGGCCGGCTGTCCCGGACCCGACAGTTTCGGCCTGACACCGGCATAGGCCGGTTGCAGGGCGCCATCCGCCAGGCCGGACCAGTAGCGCCTGATTTCGTCGTAGAAGGCAGCGCCTCGTGCGGGATCGACGGTATAGTCGACGCGATCGATCCATTCGACATCTGGGCCAAAGCGCGCGCTCCCCGACATGTCGAGGGTCAGGTGCACGCCGAGGCCGCCATGGACTGGCACCGGATAGATCAGCCGCGAAAAGGGCGAGCGGCCGGAAAGCGCGAAATAATTGCCGCGCGCCAGCCACAGCGGCGGAACACGGTCTTGCGGGAGGCCTTCGATGCGGCCGGCGAGCGCCTGCGCGTCGAGGCCGGCGGCGTTGATGAAGGCGCCGGTCTTCAAGGTGAAACCCTCGCCATCGGCGTCGCGCGTGTCGATCCGGATGCCGTCCGCTTCGATGCTCGCGCCTGAGACAACGGTGAGCAAGGCGAAAGATGCGCCGGCCGCTTCCGCGTCTCCACGCAATGACAGCATCAGCGCCTGGCTGTCGACGATGCCGGTTGACGGCGACAGCAGCGCGCCGGCGCAGCTCAGCGCCGGTTCCAGGCTTTCGGCCTCTGCGCGCGTCAAAAGCTTGAGGTCACCGACTCCGCATTGCGCCGCGTTGATCTGGATCGCCTGCAGTTTGTCCAACTGGTCGGGTTCGACGGCAACGATCAGTTTGCCGGTGCGATGATGGGCGACGTCGTGCTCGCGGCAATAGGCATAGAGACGCTCGCGGCCGTTGACGCAGAGACGGGCCTTCAGGCTGCCCGGCGTATAATGAAGCCCGGCATGGATGACTTCCGAATTGCGCGAACTGGTGCCCGTGCCGATGGCTGCGGCCTTCTCGACCACCAGCACCTCGCGGCCCGACAGCGCCAGCGCGCGGGCAATGGCGAGGCCGACAACACCGGCGCCAGCGACAACGCAGTCGACATCATGCATAAGTGGACTTTAGCGCGGACTGTCCGCGCCTGCAAAAACCTTGTCGCCGCCGATCCAGACGCCGTTGACGTCGAGGTTGTCCGACAGAGCGACGATATCGGCAGCCGTGCCATTGGCGAAGCGGCCGATCCGGTGGGCCTGGCGGACCGCCTGCGCCGGATAGAGCGAGGCCATGCGCAACGCTTCCGACAGGTCCAGCCCGACGATCCGGTGGACGTAGCGAACCGCCGAGATCATATCGAGATCGGCGCCGGCCAGCGTGCCGTCGGCCAGCCGCAGACTGCCATCCTTGCGATAGATGATGCGGCCGTTGAGGGTGAACGATGTCATGTCGGTGCCGATCGTCGCCATGGCGTCGGTGACCAGCACGATCCTGCCCGGCCCCTGCTTGGCGCGCAGCGCGATTGCCATGGTGGCGGGATCGACATGGATGCCGTCGGCGATGATCCCGGCCGACAGACTGCCTATGTCGATGGCCGCACCCGCCAGCCCCGGCTCACGGTTGCCGATCTGGCTCATGGCGTTGAACAGATGTGTGACCACGCTGGCGCCGGCATCGGCAAAGGCTCTGGCCGTGGCGTAGCCGGTGTCGGAATGGCCGAGGCTGACAATCACACCGGCCTTGGCCAAGGCCGCAACGCGGGCAGGCTCGACGGATTCAGGCGCTATCGTCGTCAGCAGCACCGGCAGGTTTTTGCGTGCCGCGACCAGCGCCGCTTCATCCGCATCCGTCATCGGCCGGATCAGCGCCGGTTCATGCGCGCCCTTGCGGGCGACGGAGAGATGCGGCCCTTCGAGATGCAGGCCGAGAAATCCCGGCAGTTTTTGCCGTGCCGCCCCGGTGCCGGCGGCAATGGCCGCGGCGGTGATGTCAGGCGTATCTGTGATCAGCGTCGGCAGCAGTGCGGTCGTGCCGAACGGCGCATGCGCCCGGCAGATTGTTGCCAGCGAGGCGACATCGGGATGGTCGTTGAGCATGACGCCGCCGCCGCCATTGACCTGCAGGTCGACAAAACCCGGCACCAGCATGCCGCCCCCGGCGTCGATGCGGGCAACGCCCGACGGAATGGCGCCGACGGGATGAATGCCTTCGACCACATCGCCGTGCACGACAAGGGCGGCGTTGTCATGCCAGTCGTCGCCATCGAAAATTCGGGCGCCAGTCAGGGCAAAACGGTCGCTCATACGGTTTCCGTCACCTTGCGCAGATTGCGCGGTACATCCGGATCGAGGCCGCGATGGCGGGCGAAGGCTTCGACGAAGCCGTAGAAGGAGACGATCAGCGTCAGCGGGTCAGTCAAGGGATGACCGGTGGCGACATGCGGCAGCCGCGCCGCGCTCTTGGCTTTGTCCGAGGTTACAAAAACGGCTGCACCCTTGCCGGCAAGGTTGTCGGCAGCCTCTGCCACGGACGGCTCGGAGGCATCGCGGGCGGCGAGCGCCAGCACCGGGAAGCCTGGCCCGACCAGGGCCAGCGGGCCGTGCATGACTTCGGCGGCGCTATAGGCCTCTGCATGCATGCCGCAGGTCTCCTTGAATTTCAGCGCCGCCTCGTTGGCCATCGCCGCCGACGGGCCACGTCCTAGGATGAACAGCGATTGCGGCGTCTCCAATGCGCCGGCCAGCGCCATCCAGTCGCAGGCGATCGCCTTGCTGAAATGCTCGGGCAGGCGGGCAAGGGCGGCCAGCAGTCTGTCGTCGCCGGTGCAATGCGCCATCAGCGCCAGGCCGGCGACCGCCGAATTGACGAATGTCTTGGTCGCCGCGACGCTGCGCTCGGGGCCGGCCAGAATGTCGATGGCAAAATCCGAAGCCCGCGCCAGCGGCGAATCGGCGGTGTTGGTGATGGCGACGGTGAGCGCACCGCCGGCTCGTGCCGTCTCGGCCATGGCGACGATATCAGGGCTTTTGCCGGATTGCGAGATGGCGAGGCAAGCCGAACCGGCGAGCTTGAGCTTGGCGCCGTAGATCGAGGCGACCGATGGACCGACCGAAGCGACGGCCAGGCCGGCGGTCAGTTCGACGGCATATTTCATGAAGGTGGCGGCATGGTCGGACGAACCGCGCGCGACGGTAACGACGAAGCTCGGATCGCGCTCGCGAATGCCGCGTCCGGCCTCGGTCAGCACCGCCGCCGAGCCATCGAGCAGACGCGCGACGGCTTGCGGAATTTCGTCGATCTCGCGCCGCATATGGGTGGTCTTGGGGATCATGGTCGGCCCTCTTCGCTCGGCCCTGTCAGGCGCAGTTCGGCGACGAAATCATAGGCGTCGCCGCGGTAGATGGAGCGGGTGAACTCGATCACCTTGCCGCTCGCGAGATAGGAAATGCGTTCGATGTGCAGGCCGGCAATGCCGGATGGCACTTCGAGCAGACGCGCATCGGCGTCGCCGAGATTGGCGGCGGAAATGCGCTGCACCGCCCGCACCGGCCGGTTGCCGGTCAGTTGCAGCGCCGCATAGAGTGACGAGCCTATCCCGGCCGGATCCGGCAGCACGCTGGCCGACAACGAGGCGCGCTCGATGGCCAGCGGCGTGTCGTTTGCGATGCGCAGGCGCGCCACGCGCGCCACCAGCTCGTTCGAGGACAGGCCGAGCACCATCATCTCGTCGGGCGAGGGCGGGTAGAGGTCGCGGTCGAGCCAGGCTGAACGCACCGCCATGCCGCGCCTTGCCATGTCCTCGGTGAATGAAGTGAGCCTGGACAGCGACTGCTCGACGCGCTCCATGCGCGGCGCCACGAAGGTGCCGGAGCCGTGGCGCTGCACGAGGATGCCGCCCTTGACTAGGTCCTGCACCGCCTTGCGGACGGTGACGCGCGAAATGTCGGCCTTGGTGGCGATGTCGCGCTCGGAAGGCAGCGCATCGCCCGGCCCGATCAGGCCGCGATTGACGGCGTCCTCGATGCTTTTCCTGAGCTGCAGGTAGAGCGGGGCGCCGCTCTGCGACGACTGCCTCAGCGTGGCGAAGATCTGGTCGGCGGCATCGCTCATCGCGTCGCCTCCGCTTTGACGAAGATGCGGGCCGCCATCTGCACGGCGCCGCCCAGGGCATCGTCGAGCGGCGCTTTCAGCAGCGCCTGGTAGCGCTGGGAAAGGCGCGGCCCATAGAGCGGCGCCAGCCCGCCGAGCAGGCAGAGCGGGGCGTCATCAGAGAGGTCGAGCGCGTGGAGCGACGCCTCGACATCGGCAACCGACTTGTCCACGATCCAGTTGGCGACGCTGTCGCCCTTCTCGGCATGCTCGAAAACCTTGGGCGCGAAGCCGCCGAAATCGCCGGGCTTGGCATTGGTGGTGAACTCGACCACGTCTTCGGGATTGTTGCGGAAAATGGCCATCATGCTGTCGGTCAGGGCTGAGCGCGGCCGGACGCCGTCATGGGCGAGCAGCGTCTGCTCCAGCAGGTCGCGGCCGATCCGGGCGCCGCTGCCTTGATCACCGACCTGAAAGCCCCAGCCGCCGATGGCGCGCGACGTGCCGCCCTTGCGCGCCATATAGGCGGTGCCGGTGCCGAGGATGGCCATGGCGCCGTCACCAGAGCCGACTGCCCCTTCGAGCGCGATCTCGGCGTCCGTCTCGACGCGGCTGATGCTGAACGGCAGGATCGCTTCAAGCTGCTGGCGATAGGTGCCGACATTGGCGCCGGCAAGGCCGAGAATGGCTGGTGTCTGCGGGATCAGGTCCGGATCTTGCCCGGCGGCGATGAAGGCCTGGCGAGCAGCCTCGACGATGTGGGTGCGAGCGCCGGTGAGATCGGTGCGGATGTTGGCGGCGCCGCTTTTGGCACGGCCAATGACAACGCCATCGCCTGTCGCAAGGGCTGCCCTGCAGCTGGTGCCGCCGCCGTCGATACCGAGCACGAATTTCACGCGATGTCTCCTCCGGGCGGATAATACCAATAAAATACCAATAGCCAAGGGATTAATTTCCGTTTCAAAAAGATTAAGGCGCATCAGGTTGAAAAACCCGGGAATTTTGCCGGCTCAACGATTTCCAGTTCGCAATTTCGTTAATGCGTGTGGACAAGTGGTATTTTTTTGGTATTGTTCTTCCATCGGAGGGACAGGGATGACCGAACCGCGCACCGAAGCGCTTCACAGCAATGCCGAGGGACTGGACATCCAGGCCCCGGACGCCATCCTTTCTTCTTTGGTCAATGCGCAGATCGAGGCCGCCAAGGCTGTGCGCGACGCCATTCCCGCCATCGCCGCCGCAGCCGAAATCATCGCCGGGCGGCTGAACGGCGGCGGCAAGCTCGCCTATGCTGCGGCCGGCAGCTCCGGCCTGATGGCGCTGGCCGACGCGCTGGAGTTGCCCGGCACCTTCGGCATCAAGCGCGAACGCATCGCCATCCTCATCGCCGGTGGCGACGACGCTTTCAAGACCCTGGCCGGCGGACCGGAAGACGACACCGACGAAGCCTCGACGGCAATTGCCGGCGCCGGCATCGGCAAGGGCGACTGCCTGATCGCCATTTCGGCCAGCGGCTCGACGCCTTATGCGGTGCAGGCGCTGAAGGATGCGCGCAGCCGGGGCGCGGCAACCATCGCCATTGCCAACAACAAGGACACGCCCCTGCTCAGGCTGGCCGACGTCGCCATCCTGCTCGAGACGCCACCGGAGGTGATTGCCGGCTCGACGCGCATGGGCGCCGGCACTGCCCAGAAGATCGCGCTCAACATGCTGTCGACGCTTACCGCCATTCATCTCGGCCATGTCCATGACGGCTACATGGTCAATCTCACCGCCGACAACATCAAGCTGCGCGACCGCGCGGCTCGCATCGTCGCCGCTATCAGCGGCCGCGACCGGCAAGACGCCGTGCGGCTGCTCGAAGCGAGCGGCGGCGTCGTCAAGACAGCCATTCTGCTCGCCGCCGGCGCTGCCAACGCCGTTGCGGCCGAGAAGATACTGGAAGGGACCGGCCAGAAGCTGCGGCCAGCCCTTTCCGCGATCGAGGGGAACAAGGGCGTGAAGGCCCCTGTTCTCAAAACCGAACCTGAAAAAGGTCAACAGGGAGACTAGCATGACAACGAAATTACTGACGGCACTGCTTCTCGGCACCAGCATTCTCGGCACCGCCGGGTTGGCTCACGCCGATGACGTAACGCTCAATATCGAAAGCTGGCGCGGCGACGACCTTGCCATCTGGAAGGACAAGCTGATCCCGGCCTTTGAGGCCAAGAACCCGGGCATCAAAGTGGTGTTCGCACCGTCGGCGCCGACCGAGTATGACGCCGCACTCGGCGCCAAGCTCGCCGCCGGCTCGGCTGGCGACCTGATCACCTGCCGCCCGTTCGACAAGTCGCTCGAACTGTTCAAGAAGGGCAACCTTGCCGACCTGTCGGCGCTGCCCGGCATGGAAAACTTTTCGCCCGTTGCCAAGGCCGCCTGGCAGACCGACGACGCCAAGGCGAGCTTCTGCGTGCCGATGGCCTCGGTCATTCACGGCTTCATCTACAACAAGGACGCCTTCGACAAGCTCGGCCTCAAGGTGCCGACGACGCGTGACGAGTTCTTCGCCGCGCTCGACAAGATCAAGGCCGACGGCACCTACATCCCGATGGCCATGGGCACCAAGGACCTCTGGGAAGCCGCGACCATGGGCTATCAGAACATCGGTCCGAACTACTGGAAGGGCGAAGAGGGCCGCGCAGCGCTGATCAAGGGCGACCAGAAGCTGACCGACAAGGACTGGGTTGCTCCCTATGAGGAACTGGCCAAGTGGAAGCCTTATCTCGGCGACGGCTTCGAGGCCCAGACCTATCCGGACAGCCAGAACCTGTTCACGCTTGGCCGCGCCGCCATCTACCCGGCGGGATCGTGGGAGATCGGCCTGTTCAACACCCAGGCGCAGTTCAAGATGGGCGCCTTCCCGCCGCCGGTCGAGAAGGCCGGCGACACCTGCTACATCTCCGACCATACCGATATCGGCATGGGCCTGAATGCGGCGTCGAAGAATGCCGACGCGGCCAAGACCTTTCTGTCCTGGGTCGCCTCGCCGGACTTCGCCACCATCTACGCCAACGCACTGCCGGGCTTCTTCAGCCTAAATTCCACCCCGGTGAAGATGGAAGACCCGCTGGCGCAGGAATTCGTCTCCTGGCGCGACAAGTGCAAGTCGACGATCCGCTCGACCTACCAGATCCTGTCGCGCGGCACGCCGAACCTCGAGAACGAAACCTGGGTTGAATCGGCCAACGTCATCAACGGCACCGACACGCCGGAAGCTGCCGCCAAGAAGCTGCAGGACGGCCTCGACAGCTGGTACAAGCCGGGCAAGTAAGCTCAGAGACAGACAGGGCCCCAAGTGGACGGCCCTGCGTTTTTCGAAAGCATCATCGACTGCGAACGACGGCGCCGCCCCTCATCCGCCTGCCGGCACCTTCTCCCCGTATAGTGACGGGGAGAAGGATCAGCCGAAACGCAGGCGCCCCCTCTCCCCGTCCTTCACGGGGAGAGGGTAAGGGTGAGGGGGCAGCGCTGCCGTCGAAGGCATTGCTAAACCTCGGCGGGGACCGCACTCATGGCCGCACAAACACGACCGAAACGACCGTTCCGCTGGCATATCGGCGTCTTCCTGGCGCCGGCGCTGCTGGTCTATACGGCGATCATGATCCTGCCGCTCGCCGGCACGCTGCAGCTGTCGCTGTTCCGCAATGTCGATCAGCATCAGGTGTTCGTCGGTTTCACTAATTTCCGTACGTTGTTCGGCGACCCCAACTGGTCGGTCGGCTTCTGGAACGCGCTGCGGAACAATACCTGGTTCTTCATCATCCACATGGTGGTGCAGAACCCGATCGGTGTCATGCTAGCGGCATTGCTGTCCAGCCCGAGGCTGAGATTCGCCGCCTTCTACCGCACCGCGATCTTCGTGCCGACCATCCTGTCCTTCGTCATCGTCGGCTTCGCCTGGAAACTGATCCTGTCGCCGTTATGGGGCGTGGCGCCGCATCTGATGGACCTGGTCGGCTTGAAAAGCCTGTTCACGCCGTGGCTGGGCAAGGAGCGATATGCGCTGACCGCGCTCAGCCTGATCTCGGTGTGGCAGTTCGTCGGCATCCCGATGATGCTGATCTATGCAGCCCTTTTGTCGATCCCCGAAGAGGTGATCGAGGCGGCCGAATGTGACGGCATCACCGGCATGTCGCAGTTCTGGAAGATCAAGCTGCCGCTGATCCTGCCGTCGATCGGCATCATCTCGATCCTGACCTTCGTCGGCAATTTCAACGCCTTCGACCTGATCTACACCGCGCAAGGGGCGCTCGCCGGCCCGAACTATTCGACCGATATTCTGGGCACTTTCCTCTACCGCGCCTTCTTCGGCTTTCAGCTGCAGACCGGCGATCCCAATATGGGCGCGGCGATCGCCACGATGATGTTCCTGATCATCCTCGGCGGCGTCTGCGTCTACCTCTTCCTCGTCCAGACGCGCCTGCGTCGCTACCAGTTTTAGAGGGGCGAGATGTCGAGCTTGAACACCCCCCTCTGGCCTGCCGGCCATCTCCCCCGCAAGGGGGGAGATTGGCAGCTCTGGCCTTGCCGCTCGTCTTGCAACGTTGGCGATTGGCGAAAGCAGTCGCGGCATCTGATCTCCCCCCTTGCTGGGGAGATGTCCGGCAGGACAGAGGGGGGTGCCTTGGCGCCAACCTCGCCTGCCTTGGCTCGTCAGGAGACCTTCCAATGAGCACCGCCACTCGTTCGCTGCCCCGCACCATCGGCGCCCACGCGATCCTGCTGACCTACACGGCGATCGCGCTGTTTCCGGTGATCCTGGTCATCATGAATTCGTTCAAGTCCCGCGCCGGCATCTTCAGCGAACCGCTGACGCCGCCGACGCCAAAGACCTTCGACCTGATCGGATATACCACCGTGATCGGGCAGGGCGACTTCATCCACTATTTTCAGAACAGCCTCGTCGTCACCGTCGCCTCGCTGTTCTTCGTGCTTCTGTTCGGCGCGATGGCGGCGTTCGCGCTGTCGGAATACCGCTTCCGCGGCAACACGCTGATGGGGCTTTACCTCGCGCTCGGCATCATGATCCCGATCCGGCTCGGCACCGTCGCCATCCTGCAATTGATGGTGGCGAGCGGGCTGGTCAACACGCTGACGGCGCTGATCCTGGTCTACACCGCGCAGGGGCTGCCGCTGGCCGTCTTCATCCTGTCGGAATTCATGAAGCAGGTGTCCGACGATCTGAAGAATGCCGGCCGGATCGACGGCCTGTCGGAATACACCATCTTCTTCCGGCTGGTGCTGCCGCTGGTGCGGCCCTCGATGGCGACGGTCGCCGTCTTCACCATGATCCCGATCTGGAACGATCTGTGGTTCCCACTGATCCTGGCGCCGTCGGAAGAGACCAAGACGGTGACGCTCGGCGCGCAGTTGTTCCTCGGCCAGTTCGTCACCAACTGGAACGCCATCCTGGCCGCACTCTCGCTGGCGATCATGCCGGTGCTGACCCTCTACGTCATCTTCTCGCGGCAGCTGATCCGAGGCATCACATCCGGAGCCGTCAAGTGAGCGGAGCCCTACAAATCTCTGCTGGAGCCTTCACCCCACCCGGCGCTGCGCGCCGACCTCCCCATCAAGGGGAGGTAAAAGGTCGTGGCTTCATTCACGACCGCCAAAGGGCGACTTTCGGAGAAGCTTCTTTGGCAGTGAGGGTGTTCGCGCCAACGTCCTACCTCCCCTCGATGGGGAGGTCGGCGCGAAGCGCCGGGTGGGGTGACACCCTCTCAGAAGGAACAACTGGAACATCTGGAGTAGTTAGGTGACCTCTAAATCGCCCCTTCGCGTCGTCGTCGCAGGCCTCGGTAATATGGGGCGTAGCCATGCGCTGGCCTACCACACTAATCCGGGCTTCGAGATCGCGGCCCTGATCAACCGCTCCGACGTGCCGTTACCGGACGGGCTGTCGGGCTATGACATCCGTCGTTCCTTCGACGATGCATTGCGCGATGAAAAGCCCGACGTCGCCTGCATCGCCACCTATTCCGACAGCCATGCCGACTATGCGGTGAAGGCATTCGAGGCCGGCTGCCACGTCTTCGTCGAGAAGCCGCTCGCAACAACGGTGGCGGACGCCAAGCGCGTCGTCGCGGCGGCCAAGGCCAATGGCAGAAAGCTGGTGATTGGCTATATCCTGCGCCATCACCCGTCCTGGGTCCGGCTGATCGCCGAGGCGCGCAAGCTCGGTGGCCCTTACGTGTTCCGCATGAACCTCAACCAGCAATCGTCAGGCCCGACCTGGCAGACGCACAAGCAGTTGATGCAGACGACGTCGCCGATCGTCGATTGCGGCGTGCACTATCTCGACGTCATGCTGCAGATCACCGACGCCAAGCCGGTCGAGGTGCGCGGCATGGGGCTGCGGCTGACCGAGGAGATCGCGCCGACCATGTACAATTACGGCCATCTGCAGGTGCTGTTCGATGACGGTTCGGTCGGCTGGTACGAAGCTGCCTGGGGACCGATGATTTCGGAAACGGCGTTCTTCGTGAAGGACGTGATGTCGCCCAATGGCTGCGTGTCGATCGTCATGAAGGAAGGTGTGAAGTCGGACGACATCGACACCCACACCAAGACCTCGACCATCCGCCTGCACAGCGCTGCGACGGGTGCGGACGGCAAGTTCGCCAGGCCGGACGAGATGCTGTCGATGGACGGCGAACCCGGCCACCAGGATCTCTGCGACCTCGAACAGGCCTTCGTGCTGAAGGCGATCCGGGAAGACATCGACCTGACCCGCCACATGGACGACGCGGTGAAATCGCTCGCCGTCTGCCTTGCCGCCGATGAGAGCGTGCGCAGCGGCGCCCCAGTTAAGCTCTAGTAGGGCAAACTCTAGAACAAGGACGAAGCCGTGGGCTCGCTGGTAATCGAGAATGTGAAGAAGGCCTTCGGGCCGGTCGAGGTGCTGAAAGGCATCAACCTCGAAGTGACCGACGGCGAATTCGTCGTCTTCGTCGGCCCATCTGGCTGCGGCAAGTCAACCTTGCTCAGGGTCATCGCCGGGCTGGAGGATTCGACCTCCGGCAGGGTGGTGATCGACGGCGCCGATGTCTCGGCCACGCCCCCGGCAAAACGCGGCATCGCCATGGTGTTCCAGACGTACGCGCTCTACCCGCATCTGACGGTGAAGAACAATATGGGCCTCGGCCTCAAGCAGGCCGGCACGCCCGCCCCGGAGATCGAACGCCGCATCGGCGTCGCCTCGTCGATGCTGTCGCTGGAACCGTATCTCGAGCGGCGGCCGGCGGAACTGTCGGGCGGCCAGCGCCAGCGCGTCGCCATCGGCCGCGCCGTGGTGCGTGAGCCAAAACTGTTTCTCTTCGACGAGCCCTTGTCGAACCTCGATGCAGCGCTGCGCGTCAACACGCGGCTCGAGATCGCGCAGCTGCACCGGCGGCTGAAGGCGACGATGATCTACGTCACCCACGACCAGGTCGAGGCGATGACGCTGGCCGACAAGATCGTCGTGCTCAACGCCGGCCAGATCGAGCAGATCGGCGGCCCGATGGAGCTCTACAATTCGCCGGCAAACGAGTTCGTCGCCGGCTTTATCGGCTCGCCGAAGATGAATTTCATCGACGGCGCCAGATTGGGCGAGACGGCCAAGACGATCGGCGTGCGGCCGGAGCATCTGACCGTGGATCCAAGGTCCGGCGCTTGGAAGGGAACTGTGGTGCATGCCGAACATCTCGGCGCCGACACCAACCTCTATCTCGACTGCGAAAAGGCCGGGCTGATCACGGTCCGCATTTTCGGTGTCTACGACGCCGAGCCAGGTGCGACGCTGTATGCAACGCCGGAGCCGGGTAAGACATACCGGTTTGGGGCGGACGGGAAGACGATCAAGTAATCCTTCGCCGACAGCAACCACGGCGATCATACCGTACCGAGCAGCACCGCGCCGTGGATCGCCGCCTGCCAGCCCAGGGCCGCCCAGCGTATGTCCAGAGGCTCTACAACAAGCGAATGCGGCAGGCTCTCCGCGATGCGCTGCTTGAGCGCCTTGCGGGGATAGGCCTTCATGTCGACGATACCGCCGCCGATCAGGATCGTCTGCGGGGAAAACAGGGCTGCTGCCGTTGCGACGGTCACCGCCTGCTGCCAGACGATCTCATCGAGCCATTCGCGCAGCGATGGCGGCTGCCCGGCCGCCGAAAACAGATCGGCCACCGGGATATCGTAGTCTGTCGCGAGATCGACAAGCGTTGCCCCTGAGGCGTAGGTCTCGACCCGGTTTGGCGGTCCGCTTTCGTCAGGCCGGTAGATCGGCATATGGCCGATTTCCAGCGCCCAGCCGCCGCCCCTGAAAATGCCGTCCTTGCCGAGATAGGCCGCACCGATGCCGGTGCCGAGATAGACCGCCAGCACCTCCTTTTGCCGCTTCACCGCGCCGGCAACGCTTTCGCCCAGCAATTGCAGCACGACGTCGCGTTCGAGCCGCACGGGAACGCGGAGCCGCGATGCCAGTTCCGTACCCAGCCGGATACCGTTCAGTTCGGGAATGTTGGCCGTGTGCAGCACCGTGTCGAAGTCGCGGTCGATGAACCCAGGCACCGTCGCAACGACCCGTGCAGGTTTGAGCCCGGCATCGCGGCAGGCTGCGGTGACCGCATCGGCCAACCCCGCCACAGGCGCGCCCTTGCGCAGTTGCGCGGTCGGGTAGGTGCGGGCGAAATCCACCGGGTGGCCGCGATCGGCAAAGCCAACCTTGACCGACGTGCCGCCGATCTCGACCACGGCGATGGTCTCATCCGTCGTTTTGTCGGTCATGCGAGCGGTTCCAGGAATTCCGAAAGACAGGCGCGGAATTCCAGCCGGTAGGCGGCGCGATCCTGCGATTTGGCTGTGATGGTGCAAAGCCGGGCCGACGGAATGAGTCCGGCCAGCGTCTGTGCGTCGTCCAGTCGATGGACGAGGTCATGGTCATGGCCGATGACAAGAGTCGGCACCGCGATAGCGCGGATGTCCGCCTCGCTCACGCCGGGACCATCGCCGGCGATCGCCGAAAGCAGCCTGCCGAACAGAACCGGGTCCGGGCGAGTGAAGAAGCCTTGCAGGCTGCCGAGATTGTCCGGCGCCAATCTGGCCAGTTCGCCGGCAACAGCGCTGTCATCGAACAGACGCCTTGCGTCTTGGGGCGAATGCCGCATCAAGAGATCGCCGACCACGGCATAGGGCCTCATATTGGCCGGTGCAGCCTGGGATACCCACGCAGGCCGGGCGAGCACCAGCGCCCGCACCCGCGCCGGCCTGTGCACCGCCAGGCGAAGCGCCAGCGCCGCGCCCATCGAGATGCCGCCGACGACGGCCGGGCCTAGGCCGAGATCGTCGGCCAGTGCATCGACGTCCTCGGCAAACGTCGCGATCGAAAGCCGCTCGACCGGCCCGTAGCCGGATCCACCCTGGCCACGGCATTCGAGCGTCACGCGCCGGGTCACCGGCAGATCGGGAAACACGTCGGCGACCTGCGCCTCATCGCCGCCCAGCCCATGCTGGAAGATGACGGGAAGGCCGGCGCCGACGTCCCGGTAGGCAAGGTCGACGCCATCGCGGCTGAAGGTCTTTTTCACGCGCGCTCGCTCTCTTCAAGTACGGTGCGCAGAAAGGCGCCGACACCTGGCGCCTCGGCCTCTGTCAGGCCATGTGTGATCAAGGGGCCGTCGAACCCGGCAGCCTTCAGGCGGCCGATGAAATGCGGGAAATCGACAACGCCCTGTCCGGCCGCGGCAAAGCTGCCATCGGCATGGCGGTCCTTGGCATGGGCCATGCCGATCTCGGCGGCCAGCAGATCGATGGCTTCGTCGATGAGGCGATGACGCTCCGCGCTGTCGGCCACTTCGAACAGATTGGCCGGGTCGAGCACGATGCGCAGCCGCGTGCTGTTCATTTCGTCCAGCAGGCGGCGTGCGGCCCAGGCGCTGGAGAGGACATTGGCCAGTTCCGGTTCGATGCCAAGCTCGATGTCGAAGCGCTCGGCAATCGCGATCGCCGCTTCCATCTCCGTCCGCAGATCGCTCCATGCCGCCTCGCTTGCATTGTCGGGATGCCAGCGCCACTGATCCTGCGCATCCCTTGTGCCGGTGCACAGCGTAATCAGACGGGTGCCCATATCGGCGCATGACGCGGCCAGTACCTCAAGCCGGGCGAGTCCCTGGATGCGAACCGTGCGATCCGGGTGGATCATGTTGTAGGTTCCCGAAACCGCCGCGATCGAAACGCCGGCCTCGCCGCTCGCCTCAGCGACGGACCGGGCCGCGCCGAGCTCAATGCTGTCCGGCATCGACGGCAGTCCAAGGCACGCCATGTTGAACTGCGCCGCCGTGTAGCCGCCGTCCGCGACCGCGCGCAGCACCGGCAAGGCGCCGGTGGTGGCGAAGGTCTTGGCGAAAATCCCAAGCTGCATCACACGACCCCGTCGACATCGGCCAGACGGACGGCGCGGCCGCCGGCAGCGGCCGAGCGGGCGATGGCCGCCATGCCCCTGACCGAGGCGATGCCGTCCTCGATGCCGGCGCCGATCATCGGCGCGCCATTTAGCACGACATCGGCAAAGCCTTCGAGCTGCCGGCGATAGAAGTGGCCATCCGCGCCAAGCGTCCGGTGCCAACTGCCATCGGCCTCGCGGAAAATGTCGACCTCGCTGCTCTTGTAGTACCAGGGGTTATAGGTCTTCGCGAGAACGCTGCCGTTCTCGCCGTAGATCTGGAACCCTTCGTGCCAGTCCATGCGCACGGCGACCGTCAGGTCGAGATGGCCGATCGTGCCGTCGGCGAAGATGGTGGTGATGAACCAGCAATAGGCGCCATAGCGCTCGGTGAGCCGGGCCTCCACCGCCTCGATCGACCTGTGCAGATGGCGCGCCGTATCAAGGAGATGGCTGCCATGCGCCAGCATGTAGTATTGGCGCAGATCCGCCTTGGGATTGACGGCAGGCTTGCGCGCCTTGGCGCTGGTGATGATCAGCGGTTGCACTGCATCGGTCATCGGGTAGCGGTGGGTGCTGTCGCAGTACCAGCCTTTGAACGCCAGCCGCTCGCCCATTTCGTCGTCGACGAAAGCCTTTGCCGCCTGGATGCCGGGATCGAAGCGCTTCATATGGCCGACCTGAAGCACCTTGCCGCTCTTGTCGAGCGTGGCCCGCAAGCCTTCGACCTCCTCGACCGAAACGCCCAGCGGCTTTTCGCAAAGCACATGCTTGCCGGCATCGAGCGCCAGTTCCGCGGCCTTGACGTGAAAAATGTCCGATGTCGCGATGATGACGGCATCGAGATCGGGATCGGCCAGCATCAGGCCGTAGTCGGCATAGGATTTTTCAGGCTCGTAGGTCGCGGCCATCCTGTCGCGCAGATCGTCGGCGACATCGCAAATGGCATAGAGATCGGCATTGCGTGCCTTGGTGCAGGATTCGAAATGCGCCGCCTGGGCAATCGGACCGCAGCCGAGCACGCCGACACGCAGCCGCTTTTCGTCTTTGCGAGGCATTGAATCTCTCCTGATTAGCGCGCGGCGAGGCCGCGAAGTTGAAATTGCGGATCGCCCGACAAAGCTGCCTGATGCAGCAGACAGGCAGCGCCCAATGCCGGACCGTCGGCCCCGACGCGCGACAGTTCGACCGTGGGAACGGGGTAACCTTCAGCCAGGAAGTCCAGCAAGAAAGCTTCCACCTGCTCGGCGACAAAGGGATAGACCGCATTGACCGAGCCGGAGAGGATGATGCGCTCCGGCTGCAAGGTGCAGGCAAGTGTCGCCAGGCCGCGGCCGAACCAGAGCGCCCAGTCGCGCGCGGTGGCAACGGCTGCCGGATCGCCGCCGGCCAGCGCTGCGACAAACTCATCCACGCCGGCGCGCAGTCCGCTTATGTGCAAATAGCGAGCCAGTAAAGCATCCTTGCCGACATAGGATTCCAGTCGGCCCGGGCGCTTCGCGTCGAAGACAAAACCTTCGTCGCCGATGCGCAGATGCCCGATTTCCCCGGCGCCGCCGAGCCGGCCGCGATGCAGCCTGCCGGCATTGATGATGCCGCCGCCAACGCCGTTCTCGATCAGGATGACCAGAGCATCCTCATGGTCCTTGCCCGGCTGCGCCCGGTATGTCTCGGCCACCGCCACGGCATTGGCATCGTTTTCCAAGAGGATCGGAAAGTCCGCGCCAAAGGCAGTGCGCAAAAGCTCCGCCAGATTGACCCCGTGCCAGCCAAGGATGGTGGCATGGTATGAAATCCCGTCGGCGGCGGGGAAGCCGGGCACGGCGACATTGAGCCCGTAGGGGCGCTTGCCCGCAGGCAATTGTGAGCGGATCTCGGCGACGAGTTCCCCGATGATGTCGACCGCGGCTTCGGGCGTGCTACCGGGGCCGGCAAATGCCCTAGAGGCGCTCGCACGCCGCGCGCCGGCAAGGTCGACAGCCACGGCTGCGATCCAGTTGACGCCGATATAAGCGCCAAGGAAGAAGCCGCCATTGCCGTCGATCTCGACAAGGATACCGGGACGGCCGACCCGACCCTCGCTATCCTGCTCTTCGTCCGTTCCATCCGACCGCTCGCGCGCCAGACCGGCTTCGGTCAGCCCCAGCACCAGGGCGCCGGTGGTCGACCGGGTCAGGCCGAGATCGCGTGCGAGCGCCGCTCGGCTCAACGCGCCGACACGAAACAGCGCCGCAAGTGCCCGCGTTTCGTTCGGCCGAAGATCGGTCGACACCAGCACGTCGTTCTCCACAATTTGTTTGATTGGCATACTAATAGAATTTCTAGGCGGTTTGAAAGACCCAAAGTTGGGTGCATCGCAACAAAATATTCAGCATCCCCAAGCCCATTGACCCAAGTTTCAAACGATGATTTGTATCAGAAACTTACAAATTGGCATGGGAGGATGCGATGCCGGTTCTAGCGCGTCTCGAACATATCGTGAAGGATTTCGGTGCCGTCCGCGCGCTGGACAATGTCTCGCTCGACATCAATGAGGGCGAGGTTCTCGGCCTGATGGGCGACAATGGTGCCGGCAAATCGACGCTGGTCAAAACCATCGCCGGAAATTTCCAGCCGACGTCAGGCGCCTCCCAAGCCTGTCCTCCGGCCGCATCGGCCGGGGGACATCTCCTCGAAAGAAGGCTTGTCAGTTGCCCGCTTCGCAATCAGAGACTGCTTGCGTCTCTCCAGCAGGCGATCAGATGACCGTCGCCGGCCTGCCTGACGGGTGGTTGCGCCTTTCGGCAATCGGGCAGCGCGACAGGACAGCGGGCGGCAAAGGAGCATCCGGAGGTCTCGGCATCGTGTGCCGCGACGTGGAGCTGAGCCGGAGCCCTCGGCGCCGTCTCATCCGAGGACGCGGCCAGAAGCAGCTTCGTGTAGGGGTGGTTGAGGCCACGGAAAATCTGCTCGGATGATCCCGTCTCGACCAGCCGGCCGCGATAGAGCACGCCGATCCTGTCGGCCATATAGCGCACCACCCTGAGGTCGTGGCTGATGAACAGATAGGTGGTGTCCTTGTCGCGCTGCAGGTCGTTGAGCAAATTGAGCACGGTCGCCTGCACGGAAACGTCGAGCGCAGAGGTCGGCTCGTCCAACACCACGAGCTTCGGCACGCCGGCAAAGGCGCGCGCAATCGCCGCCCGTTGGCGCTGGCCACCAGACAGCGATCTCGGCTTCTGGTCGACGGTCGTAGCGGCAAGACGAACCGAGGCCAGGAGATCGCCGACACGCTGCTTCACCTCGCTGCGGCTAAAGCCGGCGAGCCGCCGCAGCGGACGGCCGAGGATCCTGCCGATCCGCTGGCGCGGATTGAGCGTGCGGTCGGGTGACTGGAACACCATCTGCACGTCGCGCCGTTCGCTCAGGCTTCTTTTCTCGACGCGCGGCGCGACAGTGCTGCCGAACAGCTCGACCGACCCAGCGTCCGGCGTCTGGAGGCCAGTCACGATCCTTGCCAATGTCGACTTGCCGGAGCCGGATTCGCCGATCAGCCCGAACGTCTCGCCCTGGGCTATCTCCAGGTCGATATCGTGCAGGACGGCCTGGGAGCCGAAGGCGCGGCTGATGCCTTTGCAGGCGACGGCGATCGGACGTGCGGCTTCCGGTTGATCGCTGCGGACAGGCTTCGACGGGCCGGTTGTGTGCATCTCGGCCAGCCTGCCGTCGCGCTTGGTGAAGTTGAGCGCCGGGATCGAGGCGATCAGCGCCTTGGTGTAGGCGTGAACAGGGTTCTCGAAGACATCGTTGGCGATGCCGCTTTCGACCACCGTCCCCGACTGCATCACGGCCACCCGATCGCAGGCCCGGCGGACCATGTTGATGTCATGGCTGATCAGCAGAACGCTGGTTTGGTGATCGCGGCGCAAGTCCTGCAGGATGGCGACGATCTCGGACTGGACGCTGGCGTCAAGCGCCGTCGTCGGCTCATCCAGCACCAGCAGCGACGGGTCGAGCGCAATGGCAATCGCGATGTTGGCGCGCTGCTGCATGCCGCCCGACAATTCGTGCGGATAGAGATCGAGCACCCGCTCCGGATTGCTCACCCTGACGCGGCCGAGCAGCTCGGCGGCGCGGGTGCGTGCTTCGTCCTGCCGAACCGGGCGATGCCGCATGATCGTCTCGGTGATCTGCCGGCCAATCGTCATGGCCGGATTGAGCGCCGCACCCGGATGCTGGTAGACGGCCGCGATGCGATCGCCCCTTAGCCGGCGCAGCTGTTCGCCGGAGAGATTGCGGATCTCGCGGCCCTGGAACTCGAGCGCCGACGCGGCGATCCGGGCGTTATTCGGCAGATAGCGCAGAATAGCGAGTGCCACCGAGCTTTTGCCCGAGCCGGACTCGCCGACAAGGCCGAGCGCTTCGCCTTCGCCGATGGTGAGCGACACGCCGTTGACGGCCGGATGCGATCCCCGGCGTTCATCATAGGCGACGGTGAGCTGCTCGACGTTCAGAACCGATGACGACATGTCTTGCTGAAACCACTTTCTTTCGGCGCGGTCTTCGAGGGCAATCGCTTCCGCTTTCGCGCCGCACAATCTCTATAAAATTACTCGAATTAAGCTGGAGCGCAATCTACCTTTCACCGCTCAGGAGAGATTGTCGCAGCCGGTCGAGGCATCGCGACGGTCGCCTGAAGCAGTTCTGCAAGGAGACCGGCATGGCACGCGACCACATGATCCTCAGCGCGTTTTTCTTCAATCCGCAGGGCGATCATCGCATGTCGTGGCGCCATCCGCGCGCGCCGGGCCGCGAAGTGCTCGACTTCGACTTCTACCGCGATCTCGTCCAGTCTGCCGAGCGCGCCAGGATCGATACGATCTTCGTCGCCGACCATGTCGCGATCTGGGATTCCGTACAGAGAGGCGTAGCCCATTACGCCAATGCCCGCCTGGAACCGCTGACGCTGTTGTCGGCGCTTGCCGGCGTGACCAGGCATATCGGCCTCATCACCACCGCCTCGAGCTCCTACAGCGAGCCCTATAATGTCGCCCGCATGTTTGCCTCGCTCGACCATATCAGCAAGGGCAGGGCGTCTTGGAATGTGGTGACGTCGGCCATGGACGAGGAGGCCCGCAATTTCGGCCGCGACGGCAATATCGAGCACGCCTTTCGCTATGAGCGCGCCACCGAATTCCTCGATATCGTCAAGGCACTGTGGGACAGCTGGGAAGACGAAGCCCTGCTTATCGACAAGGCATCGGGCTATTTCGCCGATCCCGACAAGGTCCATGCGATCAACCACAAGGGCCCGCACTTCAAGGTGCGCGGACCGCTCAATGTCTCGCGCCCGCCGCAGGGCCATCCGCTGATCGTCCAGGCCGGCTCGTCCGAAGACGGCAAGAATTTCGCTACCGCGCATGCCGATGCGCACTTTGCCATCTACAGCACCAAGGAAGACGGCATCAAATATAGGCAGGACATCAACGAGCGCCTCGCCCGTTACGGCCGCAAGCCCGAGAGCTTCAAGATCCTGCCGGGCATCCTGCCGATCGTCGCAGCTTCCGAAGCGGAGGGACGCGAGCGGCAGGAGTATCTGCAGAGCTTGCTTCCCGATCGGGTCGGCATCGACCTTCTCTCTAGCTGGAGCGGCGTCGATCTCTCCGTATATCCGCCGGACGGCCCGCTGCCGCCGCTGCCGGACGAGAGCACCTTCAATGGCGGCCGCACCTCGCTCAATCGAGTCAAGGAATGGTCGAAGCAGAACCTCACTCTGCGCGAGATCGCTCGCAAGCTCGCCAACAGCGGTTCGGTGCCGACCGGCGGCGCCACACCGAACCAGATCGCCGATCAGCTGCAGGACTGGTTCGAGGCAGGTGCCGCCGACGGCTTCAACCTGATGTTCCCGCTGCTGCCGGAGGATTGGGTGAATTTTGCCGAGCAGGTCGTGCCGGAACTGCAGCGCCGCGGCGTATTCCCCACCGAATATGCGCCGGGGACGCTGCGGGACCGTTTCGGCCTGGCGCGGCCGGCCAACCGCTTCACCGAACAGCGCGACAATGTGCGCGCCGTATCCTGACTTGGGGCAACTGATATGACCGCAGCGCCAAAACTTCAGCCCCGCGAAGCCACGGCTCCGCAGCTCATCAATGTTCTGCACAGCCCCAAGCGCATTCGGGTCAAATTCGCCGGCCGCACCATCGCCGACAGCCGCAACGTCCTGGTGCTGCGCTCCAACCATTTCCTGCCGATCTATTTCTTCCCGGCATCCTCGGTGGACCGCTCGCTCTTGAAGCCGTCCGAGCATAGCCAGCCCCATCCCGTCGGTGGCGAAACCACCTATTGGAACCTGGAGACGGGAGAAAAAGCTTCGCCCAACGCGGCCTGGTCGCTTGTCGCGCCGCCGGATGAAAATCTGTCGCCGCTGGCCGGGCGTATCGCCTTCACCTGGAAGGCGGTCGACCAATGGTTCGAGGAGGAAGAAGAGGTCTTCGTCCACGCCCGCGATCCATACGCACGCATCGATGTGCTGCAGAGTTCAAGTCACGTCCAAATCTGGTTCGACGGCGAACTGATCGCCGACAGCCATCGCCCGGTGCTGCTGTTCGAAACGCATCTACCGACGCGTTTCTACCTGCACCCGGACGATGTCAGGCTCGACCGGCTAACCGCTTCGGACAGCACGACGCGCTGTCCCTACAAGGGCATCGCCTCCTACTGGTCGGGCCGGCGCGCCGACGGCTCGGTAAGCCCCGATGTCGCCTGGAGCTACCGCGATCCCATTGCCGAAATGCCCAAGATCAGGGGCCTCATCGCCTTTTACCCGCAAGCCGTCGACCGCATCCATCTCGACGGCGAACCAGTCGCTTAAGCCATTCAACAGTCATTTCAGACAGGGGTTTCAAAATGACCAAACGCAACGACATCGATACGCTTCGCAATCTGTCCGGCGACATCTGGAACGTCGCCGTCGATGAGCACCAGGCCGGCTTCCTCAAGCGCCGCGATCTGCTGAAATACGCAGCCTTGATCGGCCTCACCGGCTTTGCCGCCTCGCAGGGACTTGCTGGTTTCGGCACTGCGCGCGCTGCCGGCGCCGGCGGCACGGTCCGCGTTGGGCTCGGACAGCCGACCAAGGCGATCGATCCCGTCTCCATCACCGATCCGGCCAGCATCGGCGTCATCAGCCAGGTCGGCGAATATCTCATCCTCGACGATCCCAAGGACGGTCTGCAGCCCAAGCTCGCTCTGTCGTGGGAGGCCGACGAGACCGCCAGCCGCTGGACCTTCAAATTGCGGCCGGGCGTGAAATTCCACGACGGCCGCACCGTCACCGCCAAGGATGTGGTGGCGAGCTTCGAGCGGCTGGTCGATCCGGCCAGCGGTTCGTCCGCTTTGTCTGCCTATAAGGGCATCCTGTCCAAGGGCGGCGCCAAGGTCGTCGACGACCAGACAGTCGCCTTTGATCTCGACGGGCCCAACAGCAACTTCCCCTTCTATGTCTCGTCCGACGTCTACAATGCCGTCATCCTGCCGGCCGACTATGCCGGCGATTTCGAGAAGAATTTCAACGGCACCGGCCCGTTCAAGCTCGAATCCTTCCGCCCCAAGCAGGGCGCCAGCTTCGTGCGCAACCCAGACTATTGGGGCGACAAGGCGCTGCCCGACCGCGTCGAGATCAAGTTCTTCGACGACGAGCAGGCGCAGGTGCTGGCGCTGCAGGCCGGCCAGCTCGACGTCATCCCGAGCACGACCCGGCTGGAATTGGCGATCGAGGGCAATCCCAACTTCAAGCTGCTCAGCGTGCAGGCAAGTTCGCATGACGAGGTGCATCTGCGGACCGACCAGGCGCCGTTCACCGACAAGCGCATCCGCCGCGCCTTGGCGCTCACCATCGACCGCGAGGCGGCGGTCAAGGGCTTGCTCAAGGGCCGCGCCATCGTCGGCAACGACACCCCGTTCGCGCCGATCTTCCCCTCGGCCGATCCGTCGGTGCCGCAGCGCAAGCAGGACATCGCCGAGGCCAAGCGCCTGCTTGGCGAGGCCGGCGTGCCGAACGGCTTCCCGGTGACGCTGACCACCGAACGCGCCTATGACATTCCCGATTATGCGGTGCTGATCCAGAACTTCGCCAAGAAGGCCGGCATCGACATCAAGCTCAACGTGCTGCCGCAGGACGCCTATTATGGCTCGGCGAAGTTCGGCTCGTCGCCATGGCTCGATTCCAATCTCGGCATCACCGATTTCGGACATCGCGGCACGCCCGACATCTTCCTCAACGCGACGCTGAAGAGTTCGGGCGCCTGGAACGCCGCGCATTTCAACAACCCGGCCTATGACGGGCTGCTGCTCGAATACGGCAAGGCCCGCGACCTTCAGGCGCAACGCCTTGCCGCGGGCAAGATCCAGACCTTGCTGCTGGACGAGACGCCGCTGATCATCAGCTACTTCTCGCAATACAGCCGGATCGTCTCATCGAAGGTCGAGGGCGTCCGCTTCACGGCAATCTCGCATCTGCTGCTCGACCGCGTGACGTTCGCCCAGGCATGATTGCGAGACGTCCAGCCACTCCGGGCACCGGAATCCGATGCTGACCGGCCGCACTGTGTCGGTGCGGGCAGCCTCGCTTCTGCTCACGCTGTGGTTGGTCAGCATGCTGGTGTTCTTCGCCGGGCAGGTTCTGCCCGGCGATGTCGGCCGCCTCATGCTCGGACCGTTCGCCGATGCCGAGGCCGTCGCGGCGCTGAACAGGCAGCTCGGCGCCGACCAGCCGGTGCTCGTGCAATACTGGCACTGGTTCAGCAGCGTGCTGTCAGGCGACTTCGGCACCTCCCTGTCGCTGCGTTTGCCGGTGGCGCCCTTCGTTCTGGAAAGCTTCAAGCGCTCGGCGGCCCTTGCCGGAATTATCCTCGTCTTTCTGCTGCCGCTGGGCATCGGCGCCGGCATCGTCGCCGGTCTCAACCAGGGCCGCTTTATCGACCGCCTGATCGTACTCGCCGGCGTGTCCTTCGGCATTGTCCCGGACTTCGTCTCCGGCCTGCTGTTGCTCATCGTCTTCGGCCTGTGGCTGAACTGGTTCCCGATCACCGGCGCTGCTCCCGATGGCGCCGGGCTCTGGGTCAGTGGCTATTACCTGATCCTGCCGGCGCTGCCGCTGGTGCTGAACCTTGCCGGCTACATCGCCCGCATGACGCGGGCCGGCGTGATCGAGGCGCTGGCCGCCGACTATACGCGCACCGCCGTCCTGAAGGGCCTCGAGCGTCGCGAGATACTCATCCGGCACGTGCTGCGTAATGCGCTGACGCCGACCATCGCCGTGCTCGCGACCCAGACCGGTTACATGCTGGGTGGTCTGGTGGTCATCGAAGCGCTGTTCGGCATACAGGGCCTCGGCAACCTTGTCCTCAACGCCGCGAAGGCGCGCGATTTCCCGATGCTCGAAGCCGGCGTGCTGGTCATGGCGACCATCTTCGTGCTGTCGGCCGCGGCAGGCGATCTCGTGAATGCCTTGCTCGATCCGCGGCAGCGCCGCCGTGTCTCGCCATGATGGAACTGATGGAATTGCCGGAGCGCCGTACGCTGCGCTGGCGGGCAGCAAGTCGCATCCGCGAGACTGTTTCGCAGCTGCCGCCCTCGGTCATCATCGGCTCGCTGATCCTGCTGTTCTGGGTCGGCTGTGCCGTGTTCGGCAGCCTGTTTGTGCCCTACGATCCCTATGCCGAGGATTTCCTCGTCATGCTGGCGCCGCCCGACGCGGCGCACTGGTTCGGCACCGACCAGCTCGGTCGTGACGTGCTGTCGCGCATCGTCGTCGGCTCGCGTGACATCCTGCTGATCGCGCCGGCAGCAACCCTGCTCGGCGTAGCCGCCGGCAGTGTGCTTGGCCTCGTGCTCGGCTATTTCGACGGGCTGATCGACGCCATCGGCGCCAGGCTGCTCGACACGCTGATGGCTTTTCCCTTCATCGTGCTCGTCACCATGACGCTGGTCGCGCTCGGGCCGTCCAACCTCACCGTCATCCTGGTGATCGGCATCGCCTATGCGCCGCTGGTGGCGCGAACGGTGCGCGCCGCCGTGCGCGAACAGCGCGAACGCGACTATGTCAGCGCCGCTCGTCTCGGCGGCGAGAGCGCTCTTTCCATCATGTTCCTCGAGATCCTGCCTAATGTCAGGGAAACCATCCTCATCGAGCTGGTCACAAGGCTTGGCTACGCCTTCTTTTCAATCGCCACGCTGAGCTTCCTCGGCCTCGGCATCCAGCCGCCTTCAGCCGACTGGGGGCTGGCGGTCGCCGACGGCTACGGCTTCCTGACCGGCGGCAAATGGTGGGTGGTGATATTCAACTCGGCGGCCATCGTTTCGCTTGTCATGGCAACCAATCTGATCGCGCAAGGCATGGGCGCCTTCGAAAACAGCGACCGATGAAGAGCGGAACGCTCAGCAAAGCTGACGCGCAATCGCGGACCGTGCGCTAAAATCGTTCCTCGTGATTCGGCTCTGACAGGGCCTCAAAGCAAGGAACGGCATGAGCAAGGCCCTCATTACATTCGCATTGGTCGCGGTGCTCACCGCATTGCTCATGGCGCTCAGCCTGGCGGTGGCCAGGCACGGCTATCCCTATGGCGCGATCGGCGTGCGGCGGCTGGACGGTATTGCCGATGCCGGCTCGTTCCTGCCGCTCGCCGCCGTCTACTTCTTCAGCGCTATGCTGATGATGATCCTGCCGATCCGGGCCGCCGGCATCGTCTTGACCCATGCGGCGGATGCGCTGTTCTGGGCGGTGATTGCCCTGTTCGCCACAATTGTCGGCTGTCTCGTCGCGCGCTGGGCTTTTGGCCAGAGCAGCGTGCTGTGGGCGCTGCTGAACTGGCGCTTCCTGTTCGCCGCGGCCATCGTCGGCTGCCATTTCACCATGAACGAGCTGCGCCGCAACATCCTGCTCAGGAGCTTGTTCTTCGTCATCTTCGCCGCGGCGACGCTGGCTTGCCTGTTCTGGACTTTTCCGACCTGACAGGGCCGCTTCATATTGTCCATCTTGAGGTCGCGGCTTTCATAGCCGCGCGCCATCGGCTATCCAGTCCGCAGCCAGATTTCAGCCTCACGGTCTCGTCATTTGTCTGATAAATAATTCAGGCATACGGCACCCCCAGCGAACCAATACAAGGAAACCGCGACATGAGCCTGTTTCGTAAAAATCTGATCGATGGCGAGTGGGTGGGCGAGGCCGGCTCGCGCAACATCAATCCCTCGAACACGGGCGATGTCGTTGGCGAATATGCCTCGGCCGGCGCCGAACAGGCAAAGCAGGCCATAGCGGCGGCCAAAGCCGCCTTCCCGGCCTGGTCGCGTTCGGCGCCGCTGGTGCGCCACGCCGTGCTGAAAAAGGCGTCGGACGAGATCATGGCGCGCAAGGACGAGATCGGCCGCGCGCTGTCGAGCGAAGAGGGCAAGAGGCTGTCCGAGGGCATTGGCGAGACCATCCGCGCCGCCCAGATCTTCGACTTCTTCGCCGGCGAGACGCTGCGCCTGTCGGGTGAATTGGTGCCCAGCGTGCGCCCGGGCGTCGGCGTCGAGATCACCCGCGAAGCCGTTGGTGTGGTCGGCATCATCACGCCGTGGAATTTCCCGATCGCCATTCCCACCTGGAAGATCGCGCCGGCGCTCGCCCACGGCAACACCATCGTCTTCAAGCCGGCCGAACTCGTTCCCGAAAGCGCCTGGACCATCGTCGACATCCTGCACCGCGCCGGCCTGCCGAAAGGCGTGCTGAATCTCGTGATGGGCAAGGGCTCGGTGGTCGGCCAGGCCATGCTTGACAGCCCCGACCTCAACGCCATCACCTTCACCGGCTCGGTCGGCACCGGCAAACGCGTCGCCGCCGCAAGCGTCGAGCATATGCGCAAGTTCCAGCTCGAAATGGGCGGCAAGAACCCGATGGTCGTGCTTGATGACGCCGACCTCGCCACGGCGGTCGAATGCGCCATCAACGGCGCCTATTTCTCGACCGGCCAGCGTTGCACGGCCTCTTCTCGCCTGGTGGTGACCGAGGGCATTCACGACCGCTTCGTCGCCGCGCTCAAGGAGCGCCTGGAAAAGCTCGTCATCGGCGATGCGCTCGACACCAAGACCCAGATAGGACCGGTCGTCGATGCGAGCCAGCTCAAGCAGGACGAGGACTACATCGCCATCGGCAGCCAGGAAGGCGCCAACCTCGCTTTCGGCGGCGAGCGGCTCGATCGCGAAACGCCCGGCTTCTACCTCCGGCCGGCGCTGTTTACCGAGAGCACCAACGCCATGCGCATTTCGCGGGAAGAAATCTTCGGCCCGGTCGCCAACGTCATTCGCGTCAAGGACTATGACGAGGCGCTTGCGGTTGCCAACGACACGCCCTTCGGCCTGACCTCCGGCATCTGCACCTCTAGCCTCAAGCATGCCACGCATTTCCGGCGCAATTCCGAGGCCGGCATGGTGATGGTCAATCTGCCGACCGCCGGCGTCGATTTCCACGTCCCGTTCGGTGGCCGAAAGGGATCGAGCTACGGCCCGCGCGAGCAGGGCCGCTATGCCGCGGAGTTCTACACCACGGTGAAGACAGCCTATACATTCGCCGGCTGATCGACGGGTGACCCGATGGCAGCGGCGAAAGAGGACCTGACCTGGCTCAACCCGCCGCCGCACCATGCCTTCGGCGATGGCATCGTGCATGTGCGCACCGGCAAGGAGACCGACTTCTGGCGCGAAACCTTCTACGGCTTCTGGCGCGACAATGGCCATTTCCTCTACCGGCCGGTCGACGGTGACTTCAGCGCCGAAGTCACCGTCAAGGGCGACTACAAGGTGCTCTATGACCAGGCCGGGCTGATGCTGCGGCTGAGTGAAACGCACTGGATCAAGGCCGGCATCGAATACACCGACGGGCTGGCTTACTTTTCGGTGGTGGTCACCAACGACACCTCGGACTGGTCGCTGCTCAGCATTCCCACCGGCCCCGACGGCGTGCGCATCCGGCTGACCCGCCATGCCGAGGCGATCCGCATCCAATATCTTGATACCATCGATGGCAAGTGGAAGCCGGTGCGGCTGGCTTATTTCCCGATCTCCAAATCCGTCGATGTCGGCATGATGTGCTGCTCGCCGCAGCGCGAAGGGTTTGAGGTAACATTCTCCGGCTTTACTGTCGGCCCGCCGATTTCCAGGCAATTGCACGACTGACGGCCATATCGATGGCGGACTAACCGTCTGCCCGATGCTGGAAGAACTGCAAAAACAGCTCCCGTTCGGTGGTGATGTCGAGCTTCTCATAGATGCGGCGGCGGTGGTTCTTCACCGTGCCGACGGCGATGCCGAGCCGTTCCGCGATGTTGGCGGTCGGATGTCCCGCCAGGATCAACTGCACCAATTCCCGCTCGCGCAGCGACAGCTCCGGCCACAGGCTCGCCGGGATGGTCGGCTCCTGCCGGGGCGAGGCGCCGGGGCCGGTCGGCGCCGATGTGCGGGAGAACTCGGTGCCGCGCGCCTGGATGTCGAGCGCATGCAAGGCCTCGAACACCGGCAGCCGCTCGTCCAGCAGGGCGATCTCGCTCTCCTTGAAGGTGGAGGTCGAGCGGTCGAGGAAGATGCCGAGGCACCAGTCGCCGCCATCGGCCAGCATGATGCCGACCTCGTCGCAGATTTCCGACTGCGCCAGGAAGCCCGCTATGTACTGGCCGCGCTTGGCCTCGTCATCGGCAAGCCGCTTCAGCGGCAGGATGCCCAGCCTCTGCTCACGCCGCCACGGGGCATAGAACGGGTCGAAGACGTAGTAATTGTCGAGATAGCGCCGGACCATCTCGTCGGAGAAGCGCCGGTGCTTGATGAATTCCGGCGTCTGCGTCGCCGAATATCGGGTCACGGTGACGAGATCGTGCTCGATATCGGCGCCGATCAGGTCAATCAGGCAGTCGACATGCCTGTCCGTACCGGTGGCGGCAATCGCCCTGGCGAGCGGCCCCCAGATATTGCCCATGCGCATGCCCTTTTCTCGGCGATCCCGGTCCGGCGGTCATTGTGTCTTTTGGCATATGGCGCAAGGCCGCCCAAGGAATCTAGCTTGAGCCATCCTAGAGCAATCCCGAGGCGGCCGTGACCCAACCCAACCTCACCAGCCCCATCGTCGGCAATCCAATCGTCATCGGCATCGACGCCGGCGGCACCATGACCGACACGATCCTTGTCGACCAGGACGGCCACTTCAAGATCGGCAAATCGGCAACCACGCCCAAGAACGAGGCCGAAGGCTTCCTCGCATCGGCCGAAGACGCGGCCGACGCCTGGGGCATCTCGCTGGAGCAGCTGTTCTCCGGCGTCAACGTCGTGCTCTATTCCGGCACCGGCATGCTCAACACACTGTTGTCGCGCACCGGGCGCCGGCTGGGCCTGATCACCACCAAGGGTCTGGAAGACATGATCCTGATGGGTCGCGGCCTGCAGGCCTGGGCCGACTATTCCTATGCCGACCGGCTGCATGCGGTGACCCACCACCATCCCGATCCGCTGGTGCCGCGCCGCCGCACCCACGGCGTCACCGAGCGCATCGACCAGTTCGGCGACGTCGTGCTGCCGCTCTATGAGCATGAGGTCGCGATTGCAGCCAGGAAGCTGATTGCCGGCAAGGTCGAAGCGATCTGCATCATGACGATCTTCTCGCACGTCAATCCGGTGCACGAAAAGCGCATCGCCGAGATCTGCCGCGAGGAGGTGCTGAAAGCCGGCGCCGACATCCTCGTCTACACCAGCCACGAGGTCCGCCCGGTCATCCGCGAACAGTCGCGGCTGAACTCGGTGCTGATCGAGGCCTACGCGACGTCGCGCGGCCGCAAGCAGCTCAAAGGCATCGAGGACGTCTCGAAGAAATACGGCTTCAAATACGGCGTGCAGACTTTGCTCTCCTTTGGCGGCCTGACCTCGATCAATCATCCGCGCCTGCACGAAACCATGATTTCGGGCCCGATCGGCGGTATTCTCGGCGCGGCCTATGTCGGCAAGCTCATCGGCAACGACTCCCTGATCTGCTCGGACATGGGCGGCACCTCCTTCGACATGGGCGTCATTTCGCGCGGCCAGACGCGGATCGAGAACGAGCCGCTGATGGACCGTTTCAAGCTCAACGTGCCGACGTTGCATCTCGACACGATCGGCGCCGGCGCCGGCATGATCCTCAAGGTCGACCCGCTGACCAAGAAAGTCTCGCTCGGGCCGGAAAGCGCCGGTTCCGACCCCGGCCCCATCTGCTTCGCCAAGGGCGGCACCGAACCCACCATCGCCGATTGCGACGCCATACTAGGCCGCCTCAACCCGTATTATTTCCTCGGCGGCAAGGTCGTCTTGCAAGTCGAGAAGGCGCGCAAAGCGTTTGAGGAAAAATGCTCCAGCATCCTCGGCGTCGGGGTAGAGGAGGCGGCCGAAGGCATGATCGACATGCTGGAAGCCGATGCCAACAACGCGCTGCGCCGGGTCATTTCCGGCCAGGGCATCCATCCCTCGGAATTCACGCTGCTGTCCTATGGCGGCTCGGGTCCGCTGCATCTGGCCGGCTGCTCCAGGGGCATCGGCTTCAAGGACATCATCACCTTCCAGTTTGCCGCCGCCTTCTCGGCCTTCGGCTGCACCACCGCCGATTTCATGCGCCGGCACTCGGTGTCGACGCAGCACGACATCGGGGCGCGGGCCAGCGATGACGAATTGATGGCCTTCGGCAAGAAGGTTACCAATGTCTGGAACGACCTGACCAAGGCCGCGGTCGACGAAATGATCACCGACGGCCATATCAGAGACAAGATCAAGACCGTGCCGTTCCTGATGATGCGCTACACCGGCCAGCTCGAGGATGTCGAGGTCATGGCACCGCTTGCCGAGGTCAATTCGGCTGACGACATGCGTAGGGTCATCGACGAGTTCGAGGCGGTCTACGCCAAGGTCAACCATCGCGTTTCGCGCTATGGCGAAGCCGGCTTCACCATCACCGAACTCGGATTGATCGCCACCGCCGACAAGGTCAAACCGGTGCTCTTGAAGCGCCCGCTCGGCAAGTCGGCCCCGGCAGCAGCGCACAAGGGCGTGCGCGAGGCCTATATCGGGGGACGCTGGCACAAGGCCAATCTCTTCGAGATGGACCTCCTGCAGCCCGGCCATGAGGTGATCGGTCCGGCCATCATCGAACATCCCGCCACCACGCTCGTCGTTCATCCGCAGGACCGTGTCCACGTCGATGAGTGGACGCTGCTGCATTACACCCATTCTTGAAAGGGCACCGCCATGTTGGACAAACCTGCCTCGGCCCTGCGCCTTCGCGAACGGCTGCTCGATTCAGAACGGCTGATGGAAGAGACCGGCTGCTATGACGGCATCACCGAGCTCACGCTACGCAACCAGGACCCGCTGAAATTCGAGACGCTGCACACCAAGCTGCGCGCCTATTGCGTCTCGGCCCGCGAAATGGCCCGCCGCATCTCGGCCTCGCCCGGCGTGCGCGAAGTCGGCGAAATGGTGGTGGCGATCTATACGCCCGAGGGCGATGCGATCGCGCTGTCCAACGGCATCATGGTCCACGTCCACACCATGAGCCGCTTCATCAAATGGATGATCAAGAACAATTACGAGGAAAACCCGAAGATCCGCGAAGGCGACATCTTCGCCAACAACGATGCTTTCATCGGCACCGTGCAAGTGCCCGACGTCATGGACGTAATGCCGATCTTCCATGAAGGCACGCTGGTCGGCTGGGCCGGTGCGGTCTGCCACGAGCTCGAAGCCGGCGGCATCACGCCCGGCGGCGACGTCTGCCTGGCGCAGGAGCGCTTCACCGAAGGCCTGTTCGTCTGCGCCGAAAAGATCGGCGAGAATGACGAGATCCGCCGCGACTACGTCATCCGCTGCGAGCGCAATCTGCGCATGCCGATCTACTGGGTGCTGGACGAGAAGGCCAAGGTCGCCTCCTGCATCGACATGCGCGAAAGCGTCAAGCAGCTGATCTCGGAGATCGGCCTCGACTACTGGATGAAGGTATCGAAGGAGTTCATCGAGGAGGGCCGTCGTGCCCAGCTCGCCCGCACCCGCCAGCTCACCGTGCCCGGCATCTATCGCGGCCACACCTTCTACGGCCATGTCACGGCGGGCAAGCCCGGCTTCCAGCTGCTTGGCGATCCCGACTGGCTCTACAATATCCCGATCGAGATGGAGATCACCACCGACGGCAAGATCACCATGGACTTCGAGGGCACGCAGCCCTGGGGCTACCATTCGATGAACTGCACGCCGGCCGGCATGGATGGAGGCATGTTCGTCACCTTGACCCAGCACATGAATTTCGAGGGCCTGGTCAATGACGGCGCCTGGATGGCGACCGAGCTGAAGCTGCCGCACGGCACTTGGACCAACCCCGACAATGAGATGGTGGCGACCGCCACATCCTGGGCGCTGCTGCTGCCGGCCTATGGCGTGTTCCAGCGCCTTTTGTCGCGCGGCTTCGTCGCGCGCGGCTTCGTCGAGGAAGCCTTCGTTGGCCAGGTCAACAGCCCGATGATTGAGATGGGCGGCGAAAGCCAGTACGGTACGCCGTTCGGCATGGCGCATTTCGAATGCGCCGCCGCCGGCTCCGGCGCGCTGGCCATCGCCGATGGCCTCGACACCGCCTATGTCGGCTGGAATCCGGAATCCGACATGGGCAACATTGAGGTCTGGGAACAGTCGATGCCGATGGTCTATATCGGCCGCTCGATCATGCCCAATTCGGGCGGCGCCGGCAAATATCGCGGCGGCTGTTCCTTCGTCTCGACCTGGCTGATCAACAAGACCTCGCACCTGCGACTGCACACCTCGGAACACTCCTCGCGGGTATTCGACAATGGCGGCATGTGCGGCGGTTATCCCGCGCCGACCTGCCAGAAGCATCGCGCGGTGCGCAACTCCAACATCCACGAACTGGCGGCAAAAGGCGAACCGCTCGCGCATGCCCCAGGTATCGATCCGCATGTCTCCGACTACGAGAAGAACATCGGCGGCGACCATGCCGTGGTCGAAGGCCCCTACATCACCTCGCCGCACAAGTCGGGGGACATCTTCAGCCATTCCTACAATGGTGGCGGCGGTTACGGCGACGTGCTGGAGCGCGATCCGGTCAAGACCGCCTGGGATGTCGAGAACGGTTTTCTCACCCGCCAGGCGGCGATCCAGATTTTCGGCATCGTGCTGAAGGACGACGCCGAGGGTTATCCGGTTGCCGATATCGACGCCACCGTCGAACGTCGTGCCGCCATGCGCAGAGAGCGTCTGGCCAAGGCGATCCCGGTTTCGGACTGGATCGCTGCCGAACGCGGCCGTGTCGAGAAGGCCGACTTCGCGCCCGAGGTGAAGAAAATGTATGCCAGCGCGATCAAGCTGTCGTCGCGCTTCACCAGGGATTTCAGCGATTTCTGGACCGTCGACGCCAGATCGATCTTCATGCCGGGAGCAAAGCCATGACCTCGTACAGCAAGGAAGTCCTCGGCGATCTCTCAGCCGGCAAGCTCCCCTGGCCTCAGACAAAGCGCATCATGAGCGCCTACAAGGACGACGACCGCTTCTTCAAGATGCTCGCCGTCTATCAGGACCGTGTCACCTGGAAGGACCCGATCCTGCTGCCGGTCTCGGATCACCTGTTCATCTGCCAGAGCGGCGACGAGCGCATCACCCGTTGCGAATGCGGCCACTCCTTCGGCGACTACCGCAAGAACTGGAAGCTCAAGGCTGCGATCAACGTGCGAAACACCGAGGAAGCGCTGCGCGAGATCTATCCCAACAGCGATATCCCCGATCCGCAATGGATGGAAATCCGCGAATTCATCTGTCCGGAATGCGGCACCATGCACGAGGTCGAGGCGGCGGCACCCGGCTATCCGATCGTGCATGATTTCGAACCCGATCTCGAAGGCTTCTATCGCGAGTGGCTGGGCAAACCGCTCTAGCGACGTGGTGACCAGCGCTGCAGGCAAGGTAGCGCTCGTCACCGGGCTGGGTCTAAGACTATCGCATCAAACATCGTATCGGAGATTCACTGCCCATGACAGACCTTTCCGGCCGCAGCGCGATCGTCACCGGCGGGTTTTCCGGCATGGGCTTCGCGATTGCGACGGCGTTGGCGCAAGCCGGCGTCAATGTAGCGGTCGGCTCCTACATCGCCCCCGCCGGCGCCGAAAGAACCGACGCCGCCTACTATCCCGGCGCAGATGAAATCGAGCGCGTGCGGTTGGCCCTGTCTGCCCACGGCACCAGGGTTTATGCCGCCCATCTTGATGTCCGCGACAGCGAGGTGACCAACCGGTTTGCGGCTGACGCGCAGGCCGCCATCGGCCCGGCCGACATACTGGTCAATGCCGCGGGCACCACCGCCGAACAGCCGGTCTGCGGCCATTCCGACGCGCTGTGGAACAAGATCGTCGACACCAATCTCAGCGGAGCGTTCCGCGTCACCCGAGCTGTGCTGCCCGGCATGATCGAGCGCGGCTGGGGCCGTATCGTCAACATCGGCTCGACAGCGGCTTCCGTCGGCTGGAAGGACAACCCGGCCTATTGCGCCTCGAAGGCCGGGCTGCTCGGCCTTACCCGCTGCGTGGCGCTGGAAGGCGCCGCGCACGGTGTCACCTGCGTCATGATCAGCCCCACCTGGGTCGAGACCGAACTGATGCGCCGCAACGTGACGCAGGTCGTCGAGCGTGAGGGCAAGGGCAGAACCGCCGAGGAAGCGATGGCCGAGATCGCCAAGGGCAATCCCCAGCAGCGCATGCTGCAGCCGCAGGAAATCGCGGCACTAGCCGTGTTCCTGTGCTCGGATCTGGCCAAGGGCATCACCATGGAAAACATTCAGGTCACCGGCGGAGCGCTGTGGTAGCTGTCACCGCTTGAATTTTCAAACGAGCGAGCCGTATTAACGCCATTTGTCGGTTGCATGGTCGTTTTGGCCCTGCCCGCGGCAACTTTACCCCTCGCGGCAAATTTACCATTGAGTGACAGGCGATAGAGGTTATATTGTGCACTGCACAATGGATGCCCGCTGATCGGGTCCGGCAAGGGCAGGTTCCGGCGATCTCGCATGTAAGGGCGGACCTGACGCAGAAAAGCCGACCATGGGCGCTTAAGCCCAGCCGAAAGGCGGTAGCATGAGAAATCCGGTACGGATATGAAGATCCCGAAATCCATTCTGATCGATCCGGACAACAACAAGGCCTATGCCGCCTTCGCCGTTGCGGTGTCGGTGTTTGCCTTCGCCTACTCCACCAATTTCGGCCAGATCCTGATCCTCGCCTACTATTTGGTATGGCTGCCGCTGCTGTTCGTCGATTACCGGCGTTTCGCCCGCGATCTCTCCAGCGCCTGGCTGCCGCTGCTGTTTGCGGCCTATGTCTGCCTGTCGCTGTTCTGGTCGCAAGCGGCCGGCACCAGCGCGCGGGCGGGGCTGCAATATTTCTCCCACATGCTGTGCGCCTACATCGCGGCGCGCACCATCAGCACGCGCACGCTGGTGCTGGGCTCGCTAATCGGCATCTTCATCGTGCTGCTGTATTCGCTGAAGGTTGGCGCCTATGCGCTCGACACTATCGACGGCACCACCAATTTCGTCGGCGCCTTCGGCTCCAAGAACCAGATCGGCTTCTTCGCCTCGCTTGGCATCTTCTTCTGCTTCGCTTTTCTGGCCTTCTACCGGCGCAACTGGATGAGCTTCGTCTGGACCGCGCCGATCATCCTGCTGTCGGTCTATATGCTGGCGATCGCCCACTCGGCGACGTCGGTCGCTTCGCTTCCGGCGGTGATCGGTGTCGTTGCCTTGCTTGCCATGAGCAAGGTTCTGTCACGCCGCTACCGCCGCGTGCTGTTCGTCGTCGGCGCTACCGCGCTGGTCGGCGGTGTGATGGCTGCGCTGAACCTTGGCCTGCTCGATGTCGTGCTCGGCATCTTCGGCAAGGATTCGACGCTGACCGGCCGCACCTATCTCTGGGAACAGGGCTGGGCCGCCGCGCAGCAGCGTCCGGTGCTCGGTTATGGCTATGCCGCCTACTGGATCCAGGGTTTTGCCGATCCGGAACGGCTCTGGGCCGAGTTCTACATCTCCACCCGCACCGGCTTCCATTTCCACAACACCTATATCGAGACGCTGGTCGAGCTCGGCTTCATCGGCGTGACGATGCTGGCGCTGATCATCCTGCGCTCCTTCTGGGGCCATGTTTCGAAGGTGGTGTTCGGTGACTGGAGCGCCGATTCAGTGGTGCTCGCCGGCGCGGTCGGCATGATGCTGATCCGCTCCTTCTTCGAGGTCGAGATCCTCGGCCCCTATTTCATGGCCTCGTTCATCGTCTATTACGGCCTGTTCAAGCTGCGCCCGGTGCCGCTCGCCAGGGCAAGGCGGGCCTATGTTCCGGTGCCGGACGAGAACACCGCCAACGGCCGCATGCCGGCGCGCGTCTGACTTGCTTATCTCAGGCGACGGCGCGCTTGCGCAGCATCAGCCGCTGCAGGAAGCGGCGCAACGGCTCGTCATAGAGGCGCGTGGCGATGTCGGCGATGACGATGACGGAAACCGCCATGACGATGCCGAACCAGGGATGATGCGCGAACGGGTCGATCGCTGCGGCCTTGCCCGCCCCGGCGATGATCATCAGCAGCGGCGTGTGGATGATGTAGATTGGGTAGGAAATCCGCCCCAGCCAGCCATAGAGGCCTGACAGGCGCGGCGCCGTCGGCGCAATAGTGCCGACCACCACCAGCGCCGGGAAAACAAAGACGACGCAGGCGAGATCGTAGGCGACGCGCGCGCCGCCGACCGGCGCGATGGCAAAGACAACGAGCGTCAGTGCGATCGCGGCCTCTATCCACCAGCCGCGCCGCAGAAAGCCGAGCCCGCTTTGATAGCGTGTCATGGACCGGCAAAGCAGCACGCCCAGGAAGAACGAGAAACAGACGCGTGGCAGGCCGCTGATGATAGTCGATCCGGTCATGCCGAAGTCGAGGGTGCCGGCAATGATAGAGACGACCACCAGCAACACCAGACTGACGGCGATGAGCGTGCTCAGCACGCGTTTCGTCAGCAGGAAGAAGACGGCGACATAGGCTATGTTGACGATCAGCTCGAAGAACAGCGACCACGACGCGGGGTTGAGCGGAAAGATCGTGTGATAGGCATCGCTGACCAGCGGGATGAAGAACATGCCGGTCGTCAGCATGGTGCCGATCTCGGAGATCGGCATGTATTCCGCCGGAATCAGCCGGTTCTTGACGACGAGATAGAAGAAACCGAGCAGCGTGCCGGCGAGGTAGAGCGGGTAGAGGCGTATCAGGCGGATCGCCACGAAGGTGCCGACGCCCATGCCGTTTTCGATCTTGCGGTCATAGGCATGCGCGATGACGAAGCCGCTGAGCAGGAAGAACAGGTCGACGGCCAAATAGCTCGACGGCAGCACCTTGCCGGCGGCCAGGAACGGCGAGAAGTGGTAGAGCATGACGCTGATCGCCGCGACGCCGCGGATGGCATCGAGATTGAGGTAGACGTGGCGCGGTGCGGCGGGCTGCATGGAATGCCTTCAAGCGGTCAAAAAAACGGAAGTTCCCGCCCGCACCCTGGCGCGAACGAGCCGAACTGGTTCCTCCCGCCTCCATCGCGCGGGCCTCGCCGAGCGAGCCCGAGCGCTAGAGCAATTCCGGGAAAAGTGGGAAACGGTTTTCCGTCCGGAATTGCTCCAAACAAACAGGTTACTGGCTGGCCGTCGGCGCCAGCTTCACCTTGATGACGTCGCCCGGCAGCACCGGCGTATCTTCCTTGGCGTCGATCTCGCTGGTCTTGCCGTCCGTCACGCGCACCAGCGAATAGATGAGCGCCGGCTCTTCATTGTGGTTTGTGATGGCGGCGGTCGTGGCCGGGTCCGATGCCTGGGCCATCAGGCCCTGTTGCATGTTGACCCTGAGTGCGGCTTCGTTGAGGTCTGCTTCGACCTGCTGCCGGTCGGCGGCAAGTCTCGAGTTCAACGTGTTCTGGGCATCGATGGCATCCTGCGTCGCCTTGCTGACCGACTGCTTGGCGGTGAGGATCGCCGTCTCATAGTCCAGGATCTTGCCCTGCAGATCGGTGACCGACTGTTGCGAGGAAAGCAGGCGTGCGTTGGCGACCAAGCCCTTTTGCGCCAGCGGACCGATACTGTCCGCCTGCTGCTGCGCCAGGTCGACCTGCTTTTGCTGGTTGACGATCTTTTTCTGCAGCGCCTCGATTTCGGACTGCAGGACCCCTTTCAGATCGTCAAGCGCCTGCAGCTTCAGCTTCAACGCTTTCTGGTCGGAGATCAGGATCTGCATTTCGTCGGCGACGATTGTCGCCAGGCGCGGGTCGCCCTCGACTTCCTTAGGCGCCTCGAAACTCTCCTTGCCGGCGAGATCGGCATCGATGCGGGCACGCTTGACGATCAACCGCACGCGCTGGTCGTCATAAATGTCGAAATTGCCCTTGGCGGTGATCAGATCCTTGCCGAGCTGGGTGCCGAAATCGGCGTTGCGCCGGATGCCGCCGGCGATGCTGATCGCCTTGAGCACGGTCAGCTCCGGCACATAGGGAAACTGGCCAGGCGTCTGGATCTCGCCCGAGATGTAGAACGGCCGGAACTGCACCATTTCCACCGAGGCTTCCGGCTTGTCCGACAAGGCAAGCTTGCGCTGCAGGGCGACGCTGATCGCGGTCGCAACCTCCGACGTGGTCTTGCCGGCGGCCGGCAGTTCGCCGACGAACGGCACCGACAAATTGCCGGCTGGACCGACCGAATATTCGCCGTTTACCGCCGACCAGTCACGGAACGTGCCTTCCACCGTCTGCCACTCGGCGACGCGGATGTTGAGCTTGTCCTGCGAGCCGAGCCGGTACTCGTCGGCCATGGCCGGAACCGCGAGCGACAGAGCGAGGCACGTGGCGACGAGCCGTGCCGGCCGCATCGGGCCGGCAAGGCGAAAATACGCTGATATGTCTGTTTTCAACTGAACGTTTCCGATCCGTTTTGGCCCCATCCGCCCGATAGGCCTGCTGCCGAGTGCCTCCTTCGGAACCTGGCAGAATACTATGGCTGCAATGCGAGACCGGCCCATCGCCGAATAGCTTTGGACCGGATTGGCTTCGGGCCGTACCGGCCCGATTGCTGACCAGTTGCGGTCGGTCAGTAGGAACCGCGCGACATCCACACCGCAGGCACGGTCTTGAGGATGATGCGAACGTCTTCGAACAGCGACCAGTTCTCGACATAGTGACGGTCGAACGCGACGCGACTGTCATAGGAGACATCGTTGCGTCCGCTGACCTGCCAGAGCCCGGTCAGGCCCGGCCGCGACTTCAAATAATAGACCGCGGCGCTGCCGTAGATCTCAAGCTCGTCGCGCACCACCGGGCGAGGCCCGACAAGGCTCATGTCGCCCTGCAGGATGTTGATGATCTGCGGCAGCTCGTCGAGGCTGAGCTTGCGCAGAACGGCGCCGACGCGGGTGACGCGCGGATCGTTCTTCAGCTTGCGGGTCGCGATCCATTCGGCGTTGGCTTCCGGATTGGCCGCGAGATAGGCGGCCAGCACACGTTCGCCGTCTTCGACCATGGTGCGGAACTTGAGGCAGGGGAAAATCCGCCCACCGCGTCCGATGCGCTTGTGGCCGTAGAAGATCGAGCCGCCGTCGGAAAGCTTGACCAGAAGGGCCACCATCAGGAACAGCGGGCTAAGCGCCACCAGGCCGACAAGTGAACCGAAAATATCGAAACTGCGCTTCAGCAGCCCGCCGATGGGTGGCGGAAAATCTACGCCGACATGCGAAAATGCCGCATTGGCCGACTTGGCAACGTCCCTCATGCAAAAGCTCCATACGTTGAACGGATGGTTTATGCCACGATACCAAAAAAATGCTGCAGCGCAACACACAATTTCCCATATGGCTGAAATAGTCACGTCAGGAATTGACTAAATAATAAACCCTCCTTGCCCAAATTTTGCCCTTTATGGCGGGTTTGTGACGAATAATTAGCAACCGTAGGAAATGTAATGCATTTTTTCGGCGGGTTTTGGGCAAATCGTCCTTTGCCGCAGAGGGAACGGCTTTAACTGATTTTCGAATCACTGGCTTTGCTAAATTAATCAAGTAAAATACTAATCAACGTTGTAGATTCTACTGTAGTATAAAGCGCATGACGAGTTAGGTCACCACCCCTGCGTGTGCATCGCAGCATGGCGGAGTCCAAGCCGCCGCCAAGCCGAAAATTATTGCAGGTTGCCCTTGCCGTCAGTTTCGCGCCTTAATAGAGTCGCAAATTATTCCTGATAGAGTCTGGATGGGTTGGGAAGGCCGGAAGCAACCGGCCGAAAAAGAGCAGCTAAATAAGCTCGCATGGCGAATGGGGAGATACTCGGGTGGGTAAGTCATCGCTTTTGCATGCTCGGGCCGGTTGACGGGCCGCCGAACATGTCATTACCAAAATTCGTCATTGGAATGGTTTTCGCCCTCGCGATCGTGGTCGCGTGGTCCTATGTCGACGGCGCGACGGTCACCACAACGGTGCTTCGCGTCATCGGCTGCGCTGTCCTCATCCAAGTCGGTTATTTCCTGCTGGTGTATGTTATGATCGCCAGGAGCGCGCCGACATCGGCCGACAGGGCTCGCGACGCCGAAAGAAGCCTCGGCGCCGACAAGGCGGTTGAAGGCGAGAAGCTCTCGGCGAGGCGCAGCGTGCATTGAACAGTCTGAAGCCGCAAGGTCGGCCTCGGATCATCTTGCAGCCGGACTCAGCCTGCTTCGGCCGGCTCGGGTTCCGATTGCTCGCCTGAAAGCATTTTCGACAGGCGGCTGCCGGCCTTCGCTTTCAACCTCTGATATTGCCCGACTTCGACGATTCGTCCGTTTTCGACTGCAACCACCCAGTCGGCGAAGGCGATCATCGATGGCCTGTGCGCAATGGTCAGGATCGTCATCGATCCGCGCAAGCCGTCGATCGATTTGGCGATCAGGGACTGGTTCTGCCAGTCGAGCGCGCTGGTCGCCTCGTCGAGAATGAGCAGCGAAGGTTTGCGCAGCAGCGCGCGCGCCAGCGCGATGCGCTGGCGTTCGCCGCCCGAGAGCCGGACGCCGCGGTCGCCGACCACCGTGTCGAGCCGCAACTCCAGCCGCTCGACGAAGTCGGCGCCATGCGCAGCGCGCAGTGCAGTCCACAGCTCCGCGTCACTGGCTTGCGGCGCGGCAAGGCGCAGATTGGCGGCGATCGTATCGTGCAGCAGGAACACGTCTTGCGGCACATACGCCACCTGGTCGCGCCAGCGCCGGCGGTTGGCCGCGCCGATCTCGACGCCATCGGCCAGGATTTTGCCCTCGCTCGGTTCGAGCAGGCCAAGCAGCATGTCGGCAAGCGTGCTCTTGCCCGATCCTGACGGACCGATCAGCGCCGTTACCTTGCCGGCGGGTAGGCCAAAGGTGACATCGCTCACCACCGGCTTGCCGCCCGCCTCATAGGCAAAGGAGACATTGCGTATGTTGAGCCCGACATCGAGCGACAGCTTGGCATCCGATTCGAGGTTTGCCGGCTCGCGCTCGGCATCGAAACGCGCCTGCATGTCGCGCATCGAGGCATAGGCCGGCAGATTGATCAGCACCTGCTGCGCCTGCATCTGCATGTCCATGAAGCGCGGCGCAATGCGCATGAGCACCAGAAGCAGGACAACGATCTCGGCCAGCGAGAGGTTGAAGCGGACCAAAGCGACATAGATGAACAGGCTCAGACCAATGACGCTGGCGACCTGGAACAGAGCGGTGCCGATGGTGCTGTTGCGGACATAGTTGATGTTGTCGGCCTTCATCTTCTCCAGCGTCGCGCGAAGCTGCGCGTAATAGGTCGCCTCGACATTCAGGCTCTTGGCCACCTTGATGCCGCCGAGGAACTCCGAGACCGTTCGGTACTGCTCCTGGCGATTGCTGGTCAAAACCCGGCCGAAGGCGCTGGCTCGTGCCCGAAACGGCTGCAGCGCCAGGAAGGTGACGATGCCGACGACAATGGCAAACGCCGTCATCACTGTCGAAATGAACAGCGAGACAACGAGATAACCCGCCAGAAGCACGGCGATCTGCACCAGCATCAGCAGCGAGAACGCCGCCGACTGCACGCGGTCGATATCGCCGGTCAGCGCATGGTCGAGATCCGAGATGCGCATGCGCGCGAATATCCCCCACCGCGCCTTGCCGATGCTCTCGAACAGGTTCATGCGCAGGCGATTGATGAAGTCGAGCAGCAGCCGCGCCATGTAGACGGATTTATAACGGTTGAACGCCGCCTGCAGCGCGACAAGCCCGACCAGCAGGCAAAGCACCGTGGTCAATTGCAGCGTTCCGTCCGGCGCCAGCCAGCGCACCCAGTCGCGGTCAGGCAACCTGACCGCGAAATTCTGCTCGGGTCGCCCGACCAGATGCAGCAGCGGCACCAGAAGCAGGATCGAGATGCCTTCGGTCAGGCTTCCCAGGATCAGGAACAGCAATGCCGTGAAGGTCCTGCGCCCGCCGATCCGGGCCATGGCGGCGCCGAAGCCGGCGACATCGCGGTAAAACGAAAAGCGCAGGATCTGCGATGCGGACATGTCAGTCACCGCGGCCCTTTGTCGGCCGCCAGATCGTTTTCGATCAGGGCGACGGCTTCGCCGATACGGTCGAGCCCGGTGGGCACTTCGAGGCGACAGACGCCGATCTGGCTGGCCAGGGCCGCGCATTGGCGAAGATGTGTCGTGGCAAAATCGCCGACCAGGGCTGGACGGCCGAAACGCGTCACATAGGAAAATTTGATGATGGCCGGCAGGGCGCCGATGCCTGGCAGCGGCGTGATCGCTGCCTTGTCGCCGCGCTCGAGGATATAGATCCGGGTCGCCGGCACCGCGTCTGCCGCAAATCCGGCGTGCAGGCGATGCTGCATCTTGTCGATCGCCGCATGCACCTGCGGGCGTATTTCTGCCTGGCGGATGGGAAACGCGGCGGCGGCATCGGCGGCGAGCTTCAACTGCGGAAAACCCGGAACGATCATCGGCCGGTCCGTGAGATCGAGCGCCACGACATCGTCGGTCAGCAATCGATGCCCGGCACGGATCATCGCGCTCGCCGTCGTCGATTTGCCGGCGCCCTTGTCGCCCATGAAGACAGCGCTCTTGCCGCCGACCGCAATGGCGCTGGCGTGCAGGATGAGCAGGCCGCGCTGGTGCAGGAGCAGTGCCATGACCGGACCGAGCAGCGGAAACGCCAGCAGCGCATCGTCGACATCGGGCGCCGGCTCCACCTCGATCCGGCAGGCATCGGTGATCAGGAAGGCGCCGACCGTCTGCCATGCCAAATATTGCTGCCGCGGCTCGAAACGGAAAGCGGTTCCGGTCTCGGGCGAGGGTTTTGGCAGGTCGATCGGGCCGACCGTGATCAGCACATCGACGCAAGCTGGTTCGCTCGGCTCTAGCTCAGGCAGTTCGACCTGCGAAGCGATCGTCAGCCCATAGGCTTTGTACAAGTGCTGTGCGCGAGCAGCAATTGCATGGCGGTCATCAGCGGCAAGAGGCATGTTGGCCGGCATCATCAGTGGCTCCCGCGCTGTTGCACCTGCCGCAGCCACAACGATAGCGAAATCGAACGCCATACATACTGGACATCGGGCAAGGTCGCGGCCTCGGGTTGGCTGGAAATGCGGCCATAGGCGGCGGTCACCTCAGGCAGGTTGACGTAAGGGGCAATCCGCGCCGCATCTTTCACCAGCACCTTGTCCAGGAGATCGCGGTGGTTGCCCAGCATGCCTTTGACCAAATTGGAGGTGAAATCGATCTTGTCGCGCCGCCACTGCACCGCCGGGGGCAAAATTCCTTCCATGGCACGGCGCAACACCGAGCGGCCAAAGCCCTGGTTCAGCTTTTCCGCGCCGGGCAGTGCCAGGCAGAACTCGACCAGAGGCTTGTCCCAGAAGGGGTAGCGCGGCTCGACGCCGAAATTCGCCGCCGCCTTGTCGAGTACCTCGAAGGCGTGCGGCACCATGCCGTTCGACAGCAGCCAGCGATGGGTCAAGGTCTCGCTGGCGCTGACCGCGGGCGACATGTAGCCGGCCCTGCGGAACCGTTCGACGAGGTCGGTACGCATCGCCAGGTCCGGATTGATCAGGGCGCGCCAGCTCGTCGCCGGCCGCCCAGTGGGATGGCGCCGCAATTTGCCAAGCACGCGGTTCGCGAACCGCTTGATTCTCGCGATGCGCCAGGCCGGCCCGTAAAGGGTAAGGAACTGGTAGTAGAGGCCGAGCATGCCATCGCCATAGGTGTTGGAGGCGCTGCGCAGCTCGCGCCACAGCTCCATCCATTTGCCGGCATAGGCGAGTTCGTGCAGATGGCCGTGGCCCTGCGAAACCACCTCGTCGCCTCCATGGCCGTCGAGCAGAACCTTCATGCCCTTGCCGCCGGCGGTCCTGTAGATGTCGCGGGTCAGCGACAGGCCGGGTGCAAGAAACGTTTCTTCCTGCTCCTCCAGGATGCGGTCGAATTCGGCGAAGGGGGCATAATTGCCGACCGAAATCAAAGTGCCGTCGACCTTCTGCTGGCCCAGCACCGCCTCGATGAACGGACGCTCATCCATCGGCGAGCCCTTTTCGAACACCAGCGAGAAGGTCGGCAGCCTCGATCTTTGCTGGGCGGCATTCTGCAGGCCCGCCACGCAGGCGATCGAGGAGGAATCGAGGCCTCCGCTCAGCATAGCACCGACCGCAGGCGTGCCGCGCATGCGGTTGCGGACCGATTGCGAGAACAGATGCCGGAATTCCTCGGCCGTGTCCGATCGCATCGGCCTTGGCGAGGGTTCGATCTGCCAGTAGCGGCGCAGCACCACCTGGTTCCCGGTCACCGTCAGGCTGTGGCGCGCCGGCAGGCGGAAGATATCGGCATAGGCTGTCGACTGCGGATCGTCGGGCAGCCCGGCCAGGAATCCCGAAATCTGGTGTTCGCTGATGCGCATGTCGACGCCGCCGGCATCGAGGATCGGCCCGATCTCCGAGGCAAAGACGAAGCGCCGGTCGCTCGAATGATAGTAGAACGGTTTGACGCCGAAATGGTCGCGCACGCAAAACAGCTGCCGGCGCTCGCCATCCCAGATGGCAAAGGCGAAGTCGCCTTGCAGATGCTCGGGGCAGGCTTCGCCCCAGCGCAGATAGGCGCTCATCACAAGCACGGCGTCGGCAACCGAATTGTCCCGGATGCCGAGCCTGGCCAAGAGTTCGTCGCGGTTGTCCAGCCGGCAATCCGCGGTGATTGCGAGCTTGCCGCCGGCCATGGTCAGCGGGCCGGGGCCGGCTTCATCGGTGGTGTTGAGCCAGGCGTGGCCAAGAACGACGCCCTCGTCGATCCACCACGAACTGCCGTCAGGCGCGCGATGCTGCATGCGGGCAAGCATGCGCTGGATGTCGGCCGCGGCGGCCTGCCTGCCTTCCTGCCTCAGCAGAATTCCGGCGACGCCGCTCATCGCTCACTGGCCGTGGTCGACGAGATGGTTAAACCTGCCAAGCGAGCCGCCGAGCACGATATGGTCGCCGCTGACCAGCCAGGCATGCGCCTTCAACTCGGTGCCGGTATCGCGCTCGATGCCGATGCGGATTTTTGAGGCGTTGCCCTGGCGGGCAAGCAAATATTGGCCGGAAAGCGCTTGGGTCAGACAGCTTGCGCCAGGCACCAGGCGGGCAGCCGCAGCCACGCCCCAGGCGACACGCCTGAGATCGCCGATGTCGGCTGGTTCGCGCGCGTCGAGCCGGGTCACCATGCGGCGCACTTTGTTGTAGGAAAGCAGCGTCAGCCCCAGCCGCACCGACACGACCACCGCAAGGCAGTGGGCGAGAAAGAGCATCTCCGGCCCGCTCAGTGAGAAAGCTCTAGACAAGTTCCTCATCATGGAGCCTCGCAAGCCCGGCGTCCGCCAAGCCCTTCAACAATCCATCGACATCGGCCTTGCAGCGTTCCGGATCGACATTGTAGCGATCCAGCACGGCGCTGCGGATTTCGGAAATCGGCCGCGGCTCCTGGATCAGCTCCCAGATATAGGCGCCGACGCCGTTCAGGCTGTAATAGATGTTGGACCTCATATCGAGCAGCGCTAGGCCGTTGCCGAATTCGCAGGCCACGGCATCCTTGCTCGCGCTCATCCGATCATGGTCCGTGGGGTTCCAGTCCATTCCTAAACCTCGCTCACAACCAACGCCTCGGCAATTCCGGACAAAAACGCGAGAGCCGGGGTTTGACCCCCGACTCTCCTTAGTGCGCTCTGTTTGCAGAGTCCGGACTTTGTCACCCCAACGAGAGAATACTCAGGAGAAGGTGAGTTCGCCGACCGGCGTATGTGCCGGAAACGAGGCGTCGAGTGCCGTAGTACCGCTACCGCCTTGCGTGATGGTCTCGATCGAGCCGTGGACCGTCAGGCTAGGGGTTTCGTACTCATGCTTTTCAACATTCTGTTCCAATTTACTCTCCACTTGTGGACTGGAAGCGGCCTGTCGATTGCCGGCAGCGAGCTATTGCTGCACCGCAATAGCTGCATGGCAGCATTTATGAGTCAAGCCTGATTTACCAGCCGTTAATCAATTCTCGGTTGCGACTCCCTTCAATGGTGATCAAAGCGCTTTGCATTTCACATCTCAGGAGAATTCAGCAGAGTGTCCGAGGCCGTCAACTAAGTATCTGATTTAATTACGTTAAATTTTCCTTCGAATGCTCCTCACTTGGGCGCTGGCGCATTCCCACAAAAATTGTTGCTGACGTACCCGCCACAAGCCCCGATCAGGCGGCGCCTTGCATCTCGTTGTAGGACTGTGTTGCGAAACGTTCAGGTTGCAGGAAAATTGCGCCAAAGGAAAAACTGGACGCGGCGCATGAATTTGGCGATGCTTTGCTTCGCAGTTGCAATATAACGCGCCTGGCGAATTTTTTGCGGAGATGCTGCAGCATATGGCATTGCAGGAAGGGACCTTCGAAAGGTTGCGCGCCGCTGGCTGCGCCGACGAAGTGGCCTATGTGCAGGCTTGCCTGCGGCTGTTCTTCGCCTCCAGGGCGAGCCCCAGCGCCGCGCCTGCACCGGCCATCTCCGTTGCCGATGTTTGCGATATCGCCAGGCTGAACAAGGTCGCCACCTTCATGCTGAAGGCGCTGTCGCGCCCACCGGCGGGCGAGACGCCGCCGGGATTGCTCGAGTGGCTCGACACTTATCGCCGGCGCACAATTGCGATGAACTCGTCCGGCATCATGGATTCGATGGCCATCGACAAGGCGCTGCGCGGCAGCAGCATCGATTTCGTCTTCCTGAAGGGCCCCCTCCAGCAGCAACTGCTCTATGGCGACCATTTCATGAAGCCGTCCGGAGATGTCGACATATTGGTGTCGCCGGCCGGCTTCTTTAGAGCTCGTGATGCGCTGCGCTCGATCGGCTACGAGGTCGCCGGCAAGTCCCGCTCCGTCTGGTGGGTGCGCTTTCTGGGCGAGCAGCACATGGTTCGCAGCCAAGGTCGGAAATTGTCCACCGTCGATCTCCATTACCGGCTCCAGCAGCCGGGATCGCCCAGCCCGCGCGATACGGAAGGGTTCCTGCGCCGCAAGCGCGCGCTTGCGATCGCCGGCTCCAGCGTGCCGTTCATCTCGGCCTCCGACACTTTGCTTCTGTCCTGCATCAGTGTCGCAAAGGCGCTGTTCAACCGCGAGCCATGCGCGGGCTATGTCTGCGATATCCGGGCCGCTGCCAGTCGGCTGAGCGAGGCCGAGCAGCAGACTGTGCTCGACTACGCGGCCGAGCAGGGGCTGGCTGACACCCTGCTGCTGGGCCTGCGCGCCGCCGATGTGCTGCTTGGTGGCGCCGGCACGCTGCTGTCGGATCGGGCCACCAGGATCCTGTCACGCATCGGCAATGAAGACCTGTTCCACATGGTCATCGCGCCGTGGCTGTCGTCGCTCAGATGGCCGCAACGGCGCACCGTTTTGTGGGAATTGTGCGGCCGCGAACCTGTCCGCTATCTGACCGAGGCCGGCTGGGCCGCGTCAGCCGACCTCAGCCGGCGGATTTTCGAGCGGGAAAGCCGGTGACGATGAGGGTCGTCATGCAGCAGGCAGATAACGTTCCGTCCCGATCCGCTGGGGATGGATCGGGGGATGGATCGGGGTCCGGCGCCGCGCGCCGGGAGGGCGAGGGGCCTCGCGACACTTTATGCAATCGAAAGGCCACCCTATGTCCATGACAGAATCCCGGGTCTGCGTGATCATCGCGGCGCGCAACGCGGCCCGGACCATTCCCGCAGCCATCGCCTCGGCGCTGCGCGAGCCGGAGGTGGCGGAAGTCGTCGTCGTCGACGACGCCTCCACCGATGACACCGCAAAGGTGGCCAGCGCTGCCGATGATGGCAGCGGCCGGCTTTCGGTCATCCGGCTCGACGCCAATCGCGGCCCGTCCTTCGCCCGCAATACCGCCATTGCCGGGTCGAAATCACCTTTCATCAGCATTCTCGACGCCGACGATTTCTTCCTTCAGGGACGGTTTCGCCAGCTGTTTGCCAGCGCCGACTGGGATTTCGCCGCCGACAACATCATGCTGATCCGTGACGATACGGCGACCGATGTCTCGAAGATCGTCGCCCCGTCCTTTTCGGCGGACCCGGAATTCCTCGACTTCGAGCGATTCATCGAGGGCAACATCTCCAGACGGCGTGTCCAGCGCGGCGAACTCGGCTTTCTCAAGCCGGTGATATCAAGAGCTTTCCTCGACAGGCATGGGCTGCGTTACGACGAGAACCTGCGTCTCGGCGAAGATTACGAACTCTACGCTCGCGCCTTTGCCCTTGGCGCACGCTTCAAGGTCATCCGTTCCTGCGGCTATGGCGCGATCGTGCGCGCCGATTCGTTGAGCGGGCGCCACAAGACACAGGATCTGAAGCGCCTCGCCGATGCGGATCTGGCACTGCTCGAGATCGACAGCCTGCCGGAAGGCTCCAAGGCCCTGCTGCGCAAGCACGAGCGGCATGTGCGTGACAAATACCGGCTGCGCAATTTCCTCGATGTGAAGGCCGAGCGCGGCATGGCGTCTGCCGCCGCCTATGCGCTGGCCAGCCAGTCGAACTTCATTCCCATCGTTGTCGGCGTGGCCGCCGACAAGCTCGATGCGTTGTTTCGCCACGCCGGTCTGTCCCCGCGGCAGCAGCCGGTGCCGCCTTTGCGCTTCCTCATGGCCGCTACCAACACGGCGGCGCAAAAGTAGGCTCCGCCAAGTCCGGGACGGCGGCCGCAAGGCTGAAAAAATTGCCTTTCTGAAACTCGGAGGTTGCCTACACGCCCCGACGATGGCACTGTATGTTGCGGTGCAGCAATTTTGGAAGGCCAACCGGATGGCTTCAATTTTCGGCTTCAGGTCCAGGGACCCAGCGCGCGACAAGCAGACCGATCTGGCGCGTTTCGACCGTCTGGCAAAGCTGTTGGATCAGATCACGGCCGAGATTGCGGCCGAGAAGACCGGGTTGGAGGCCCGCTACCGGTCGAAGTCCACCAACGCGGCCTTCCTGGTCGAGTCGATGGAGAACGGCTCGGCGTCGGCACGCAAGCTGTCGGAAGTCGGCGAGCTGACGAAGTCCATCCTGAACTGCGAACAGCGCATCGCCGAGCTGGTGCGCCAGACGAGCCGGATGAAGGAACTGCGTCATTCACTCGACGCGATCGTCGGCGAGGATGGCCAGAGTTCTGATTCGCACGGGGAATATGTCAAACCCGCAGGTCGCTTCGGCTGAACACGGTCACACGAGACACAGAAGAGAAAGTTCGGGGACGGAGGATCGGGATCGGCCCGTTAGCAATGTGGGCCAATCGGTGACTTTGGGTTGGGGCGGAACAGCACAAAGGTGAATTGATATGAACGCAGATCCGAAGACGACGCCCATGGCGGCAATCGATGCCATGATTTCGACGCGGCCAAATCGGCCAATGCGTCTTGTAAACCCAACGCGTCTTCTATCCGTTGGTGCGCTTCTGTTGGCGGCAGCCGCAGCTCTGCTCGGCGCCGCCCACCCCTCCCGCGCCCAGGACGCCTCCCCGGAGATGCAAAGCGCACCGTCCTTCGTCGACGATTTCAAGAGTTTCGATCGTTCGCGCTGGTATGTCTCCGACGGTTGGTCGAACGGCAATCACCAGAACTGCACCTGGTCGAAAAGCCTGGTAAAATTTTCCGACAACATGCTGACGCTCGGCTTCGAAAAGCGCAAACTGAAGGACCGCGAGTTCGCCTGCGCCGAGATCCAGACCAAGCAGCGCTTCGGCTATGGGACCTATGAAGCACGGATGAAGACCGACACCGGATCCGGTCTCAACGCCGCTTTCTTCACCTATATCGGCCCTGCCGACAAACAGCCCTGGTATGAGATCGACTTCGAGGTGCTGACCAAGGATACATCCAAGGTGCAGGTCAACAGCTACATCGCCGGCAAGCCCAAGAACGAGAAGCTGGCCGAGGTCGAAGGCGGCGCCGACAAGGGCTTCAACGACTATGCCTTTATCTGGGAAAAGGACCGGCTGCGCTGGTACGTCAACGGCAAGCTGGTCCAGGAAGTGACCAATCCCGAGCAATTGCCGACCCACTCGCAGAAGATATTCTTCAGCCTCTGGGGCAGCGACACGCTGAAAAACTGGATGGGCGCCTTTTCCGACCCCGGCCGCCAGGTGACGATGCAGGTGCAGCGCGTCGCCTTCACCGCGCTCGGCCAGCCGTGCCAGTTTCCGGAATCGCTGGCATGCAGTGTAAGCAGCATAAAGTAGATCTGAACCGGCCCGGCTATATAAGGCCAAAGGGCGTGAACAGGAATTAACCCGAATGAATTTGACGGTCTTTGGAATTGGCTATGTCGGTCTCGTGCAGGCCGCGGTGCTGGCGGAGGTCGGGCACCAGGTGGTGTGCGTCGATGTCGATGAAAAGAAGGTCGAGCGGCTCAACCAGGGCCTGGTGCCGATTTTCGAACCGGGACTGGAGGCCCTGGTCAAGGAGAACCACGCCGCCGGCCGCATCAAGTTCACCACCGATGCCGCCGCCGGCGTCAAGCATGGCGAGATCCAGATGATTGCGGTCGGCACGCCACCCGGCGAAGATGGTTCGGCCGACCTCAAATATGTGCTGGCGGTGGCCGAGACCATCGGCCGCGAGATGGACGGTCCCAAGATCGTCGTCGGCAAGTCGACCGTGCCGGTCGGCACCTGCGAAAAGGTGAAGGCCAAAATCGCCGCGACGCTGAAGGCGCGCGGGCGCCAGGACCTGGCTTTCGACGTCGCTTCCAATCCTGAGTTCCTCAAGGAGGGTTCCGCCGTCGCCGACTGCATGAAGCCTGACCGCATCATTGTCGGCACCAACAGCGAGGGCACCGAGGCGGTGATGCGGGAGCTCTACGCGCCGTTCAACCGCAACCACGAGAAGATGATCGTGATGGACGTGCGCAGCGCCGAATTCACGAAGTACGCCGCCAACTGCATGCTGGCGACCAAGATCTCCTTCATGAACGAAATGGCCAATTTGGCCGAGCAGCTCGGCGCCGACATCGAGGAGGTACGCAAGGGCATCGGCTCGGATCCGCGCATCGGCTACCACTTCATCTATCCCGGCCTCGGCTATGGCGGTTCGTGCTTTCCCAAGGATGTCCGCGCGCTGATCAAGACCGCCGAAGGTGTCAAGTTCGACGCCAAGCTGCTGCGCGCCGTGGAGGAGCGCAACAATGCCCAGAAGTCGGTGCTGTTCGACAAGGTGCACCGTTATTTCAAGGGCAGTCTCAAGGGCAAGACCTTCGCGCTCTGGGGCCTCGCCTTCAAGCCCAACACCGACGACATGCGCGAGGCGCCGGCGCGCGTCCTGATGGAGGCGCTGTGGCAGGCCGGCGCCAATGTGCAGGCCTACGACCCCGAGGCGATGCAGGAATGCCAGGCCATCTACGGCCTGCGCGACGACCTTTTGTTGTGCGGCACCAAGGAGGCGGCACTGCGCGGCGCCGACGCGTTGCTGATCGCCACCGAATGGAAGAGTTTCCGCGCCCCGTCCTTCGACGCGGTGAAGGATGCCCTGACCACGCCGGTCATCTTCGATGGCCGTAACCTCTATGATCCCAAGGTCATCGCCCGTCACGGCATCGAGTATTTCTCGATCGGCAGGATGGCGGCGTGAAGGCAGGGCGGCACAACGCGGAGCCAGGTTCATGAAAGTTCTGTTTGCAGGCGGCACCGGCTACACGCCGCAATTCAGCGGGGGCGTCCAGTCGAGCACCCACCACCTGGTCGAGCAATTGCGCGAAAACGGTCACGAGGCATCCGTTCTGGCAGCGCTGTTCGGCGACGGCATGTTCGGCTTCAGGGCGCGCGCCAAGATGAAGCTCCTTCGTCAGCGCGCGGTCATCGACAATTTCCCGGGCTATCCGGTTGTACGGGCGTGGTTCCCCTGGGAAGCGGCCGACTTCGCCGTCAAAAAGTTGAGGCCGGATGTCGCGGTCGTGCAGTGCCACAATTCGGTGCCGATCGGCAGAGAGCTGCAGAGGCTTGGCGTGCCGCTGACCGTCTATCTGAGGAATGTCGAATTCGACGAATTGGCCGGCGATCTGCGTGAGCTCCATTCGGCGGTCTATATCGCCAACTCCGAGTTCACCGCGCGCGCCTATAAGGCAAAATTCGATATCGATTCGACGGTTATTCCGCCGACCATCAATCCCGCGTTCTACAGCACACCGACGACCGGTGAATTTGTCACGCTCATCAATCCATATGAGGAAAAAGGCTTCGATCTTGCGGTGCGCATTGCCGCCGCCTGTCCCGAGATCCCGTTCCTGTTCGTCGAAAGCTGGAAGCTCGACGACGATCATCGAGCCCGGATCGAAGCAACAATCTCTCCCCTCCAGAACGTCAAGCTGGAAAGCCGCACCAGCGACATGAAGACGGTCTACGGCCGCACGAAAATCCTGCTTGCGCCCAGCAAATGGGAAGAAGCCTGGGGCCGGGTGGCCTCGGAAGCGCATTGTAGTGGCATTCCCGTGGTCGGCTCGCGGCGCGGCGGTCTGCCGGAAGCGATCGGCGCCGGCGGCGTGGTACTGGACTACGACGCCCCGCTCGCCGACTGGGTCGCAACGATCAGGCGGCTGTGGAGCGATGAGGCCGAGTACAAGCGGCTGTCAGCGACAGCACGTCAGTTTTCGGAGCGGCGGCAGATGAACCCCGACAGCCAGTTTGCAACGTTCATGGGCGTTCTCGACCGCGCAAGACGTGTCGGTTTGGAGCGCGCAGCCTAAACGCGTCGTGTTGCATTTCAGCTGAGACGCTGCACGACCGTGGTCGCGCAAAGTTCCCGTTAGCCAGGTCCAGGCGTCGTGCGCCCGTCCGGATCACTTTTAATTGCTGCAGTGCAATATTTTGTGGCACTGCAGCAATCAACGTGTATTCTGCCTGTCTACATTAGGGCTTGTGCGATATGGACCGCTTGGTCCGAGCAAGCCCCAACCTTATGGGCGGGTCATGCGCGTGAGCTTTGTCGTCGGCGAATTCCCTCTGCTTTCGGAAACCTTCGTCGTGGACCAGATGGCTGGGCTGCTGGCGCGGGGCTTTCAGGTCGAAGTGGTCTGCGAAAAGATGCAAGGTGACCACCGAATTGACCGGCAAAGCGAGCCGATGGCGACGCTGCTCGCCAGAACCCGACATTGGTGGCGATGGGCCGCTGTAATCAGCAAATTTGTACAGCGTCTGCCGCCGCGTCTGCGATACAAGGCCTCGACCGTTCTCGACATCGCCTTTGCACGCCGCCTGAACCGCTGCGACGTGATTGTCGCCCACTTCGGACAGAACGGCGAGAGAGCAGCCGCACTGAAGAAATGGAAGGTGCTCAAACCACCGATCATAACCATCTTTCACGGCGCGGACGTGGCGATCCCGGCGCGGCAGGCAGTGCTCGCGACACAATATGCCGGGCTGACCAAGCATGGGACCCTGAACCTGCCCGTCAACGATTATTTCCGCACGATGCTGCTGGAAGCCGGCCTGTCCCAGGCGAGCACGACGGTCCACCATATGGGAATTGACACCCGCGAAATCGGCTATCGCTGGGAATCGTGGGAAGGCACCCAACTGGTCGTGACGACGGTTTGCCGCCTGGTCGAAAAGAAAGGCGTCGAGTTCGCCTTGCGAGCCCTGGCCTCCCTCAAGGCCTCCCAGCCGCAGCTAGACTGGCGTTACGACATTGTTGGCGACGGTCCTCTGCGGATGAATCTGGAGAAGCTGGCCGTAGAGCTGGGCTTGGCTGGTCGCGTAACATTCCTCGGCAGCCTCCCTCACGCAGAGGTGAAAAGACGGCTTCGCATGGCGCATCTCTTTTTGCTGCCAAGTATCACTGCCAGCGACGGGGATATGGAAGGCATTCCGGTCGCGCTCATGGAGGCCATGGCCGCCGGATTGATTGCGGTCAGCACGTATCATTCGGGAATCCCGGAGCTCATCAAGGATGGGGAGACGGGGTTGCTTGCGCCCGAGCGAGATATTTCAGCGCTTGCCGGCAAGCTTACCTGGGCCGCGGAGCACCCGACCGAATGCGAGCGTATCGCGCTTGCCGCACGCCGCAAAGTCGAGGAGGACTTCAACGCAGATGTTCTGAATGAACGTTTTGCGCAGATCGTTACCCAACTGGCCACATCGAGCCCTGCGCATGCACCCACCGGTCATGTCGGCGTTTCCGAGGGCTTGGCGGATCCTTCATCTGCCGGCTGACACTGCTCCTCTGCGTTTGATCGGCAGGCACGCCAAGCTGAGGGAAATCTTGCTACACTGCACCAAAAATGTTGCAGTGCAGCAAGACCTGTACTAACGTTCCTGCGGGTGGGCCAACAGCGGTAGAGTTCCATGCTGCATGTCTTGTGCTTCCGCCACCCTGTCTTCGGCCCGGCTTTTGTCAAAGGGACACCGGCTCCCCGGACGAGCGCATCCTGCCGATGAAGATCTGCTTTGTAGTCGACAAGTTTCCCTCATTGTCCGAAACCTTTGTTCTCGACCAGATAGCCGGATGCCTTGAGCGCGGCATGGAAGTCGGCGTCGTCTGCAACGAGACGTCCTTCGGCAGGGACAGCAACATCGATGATCCGCGCTGGCAGGCGTTGCCAGGAAAGGTCGTATGCTGGTGGGGTGGCCTGGGTCGCTATCGCCCGCTGCTCAGGAAGTGGTCCGGCAGGTTCTGGGACAAGCTCTCGACCGCCATCGACATTGCTCATGCGCGAAAACTGCAGGGCGCCGACGTCATCGTTGCCCATTTCGGCAACAACGGCATGCGCGTGGCCCGCGCGATCAAGCGCGGGAGGATTTCCGCTCCCCTGGTGACGATATTTCACGGCCGTGATGTCGGCGAACCGCTGCATGACAATACGCTCGCGCGCTACAAGATTGTGTTCGAAAAGGGCGTTCTTCAACTGCCGGTGAATGCGTTTTTCCGCGATGCCTTGATTGAGGTCGGTGCATCGCCGGAGCAGGTTGTGGTTCACCATATGGGGGTGCGGCCGAGTGACATCGACTATCGGTGGCGTTCATGGGAGCAGGCTACGCTCTCCTTCATCTCGGTCTGCCGCCTGACTGAAAAGAAGGGCATCGAATATGCGCTTCGCGCGCTTGCTGGCCTGCCGCGGCGAGACTGGATCTACTCGGTGATCGGCGGCGGAGAACTTCTCGAGCAGCTGAAGGGGATCGCCGCAGAGCTTGGCATTGCCGACAGGGTGAATTTTCTTGGGCCCCGGCCGCACAGCGAAGTCAAACAGCGTCTGCGCGATGCGCATGTGTTCCTGCTGCCCAGCGTCGGCGCCCGCGATGGCGATCTGGAAGGCATTCCGGTTTCCCTGATGGAAGCGATGGCCGCCGGCCTGACGGTGGTCAGCACGTATCATTCCGGGATCCCTGAACTGATCGATGATCACAAGACGGGTTTTCTCGTGGCTGAGCGGGACGTTGCGGCGCTGACCGGAAAGCTTGCCTGGATCGCCGAGAATCCGAAGCCGTGTGAAGAGATCGCTCTCGCAGCGCGCAAGAAGATCGAGGCCGAGTTCAACTCCGATCTGCTGAACCAACATTTCGTGGAAATCGCCATGCGGCTTGGCGAAACGAGGTCGCTTGCATGAACGCCAATCCGCCCCCCCAGTTCGGTCGTGTCGCCCTGCGCGGCGGGCTGGTAACCATCGGCGCCCAGGGCTTCAAGATGGCGATCCAGTTTCTCTCCGTCATCGTGCTGGCCCGTCTGCTCGTCCCCGAGGATTTCGGTCTGGTGGCTTCCGTCGGGCCGATCGTGGCCTTCGTCGGGCTGCTTCAGAATCTGGGCCTGCAGCAGGCTGTGGTTCAGCGCAAGGACATCAGCAACCAGCAGCTCAACCAGGTGTTCTGGATCAGCGCGCTCGTCGGGCTGGGTAGTGCCGTGGTAGTGGCCGGCCTGGCGCCTGCCATCGCCGCGTTCTATGGCGATCAACGTATGTCCGGCATCACCCTTGGCTCCGCCCTGCCGCTGCTTCTCGGCAGTCTCGCCGCAGTGCCGCTGGCGTTGATGAACCGGCACCTGCAGTTCGGCCAGCTCGCACTGAACGACGTGATAAGCGCCGCCGCCGGACTTCTGGCCGCCGCGATCGCGGCCTATGCGGGGTTGGGCTACTGGTCGCTGGTCATCGGCCCGGCGGTTTCGGCAGCTATCGCCCTGGCTGCCGCCTGGCTGGTGGCGCGTTGGACGCCTTTGCGGCCGGACCTGAAGGTCGATGCCGATATATTGTCGTTCGGCGCCAACCTGACCGGCTTCAACCTCGCCAACTTCTTCTCGCGCAATCTCGACAACATTCTCATCGGAAAATATTCCGGGGCGATCGAACTCGGCTATTACGACCGCGCCTACAAGCTCCTGTTGTTCCCGCTTCAGAACATCAACCAGCCGCTTACACGGGTCATGGTGCCGCTGCTCAGCCGCATCCACGATGACAAGGCCCGCTTTCGCGATATCTATGTGCGCACCAACTGGATGCTGGCGGCCGTTACCATGCCGGGCATCGCGGCGCTGACGCTGACCTCCAATCAGATCGTCGGACTTCTCTTCGGCGCGGGCTGGGCACCGGTCGCACCGATCTTTGCCTGGCTGGGCATCGCCAGCCTGGTCCAGTCCGTTTCAAGCACGACGGGATGGATATTCATCTGTCAGGGCAAGACGAAGACCATGTTCCATTGGGGCATCTATTCGTCGCTGACGACCGTCGCTGCCTTCGTCGTTGGCCTGCACTGGGGCGCGGTCGGCGTTGCCGCGGCCTATGCCATCAGCGGTTACGTGCTGCGCGTTCCCGTGCTGGCGCTACTGGTCCATCGCGTCGGTCCGGTGACCGCCGCCGACTTCCTGCTCATGCAGGGGCTTTTCATCGCCTCGTCCCTGCTTGCCTGGTTCCTGTACCTGTGGTTGCCGGCGTCTCTAACGGGCCAGTCAGACCTGCTCGCGGTCTTTTTGGCGCTTGCCCTCAACTACGGCATCGGTCTCGTTTTCATGCTTGCCGTCCCGCAGTCGCGACGCGCTTTGTTCACCACCCTGTCCAACGCCGCGCGCAATATCCGCTGAGCGGCCGGCGATCAGCGGCGCCAGCAGGTTTGTGGCCGACATTGCCGAAGCATGTTCTTCGAGCACGGCCTGAAGGCTTGTCTTGCGATAGCGGTCGAGATTTCCCGCAAATCGGCCGAGCTTTTCGCGCGCCTCTTCGGGCGTCACGGTGTCGATGTCGAGCAGCACATCGTCGACACCGATTCGCTTGGCCACTTCCTTGGTTTTGAACTCGTAGGCGATCGGCAGCACCGGCGTGCCGACGCAAAGCGACATGATCATCATATGCATGCGCGTCGCGACGACGAAGTCGAAGCCCTTCACCAGCGCCATCAACTGGTCCGGCGTGTGGAACGAAGCGTCCACCGTTACGTGGCTGGCGATCTCAGGATCGAGCTCGGCAACGATGGCCTGTGCGGTCTTGGAATCGTCATGGGCATATTCCGGCACGCCCTGACACGTGGAGACGAAGGTCACCTCCTTGCCAAGGTCCCTGACAAGAATTGTGGCGATCTCGCGGACCGAATCCAGATAGCGGCGCATGCCGCCCTCACCGTCGCTGACGTAGTTCCAGTGGCGGACCGAAATAGCGACGCGGCCCGTCGACGCCGGCGGCTGGCTGGAAGCGAGACGCTTGCGGATCCTGTCGGTATCGGCCAACGCGAATACGGCATCGGCCACCACGTGGCACTTGCCGAGATCCTTCACCAAGTCCCGGATATGGGTCCGCGACCGTTCGTCGCGCAACAGGATGAGCGGACTGCGGTCAAAGATCGGGCCAAGCTCCTGGCGGTTGTAACTTTTGTCGAACGGACCGAGGGATTGCGTGAAGAAGACCGGATCTTTGCCAAATACGGCATCGAGCCTGAACTGATTGAGGCGTCGTTCGAGATTGTAGTTCTCGACGAGATAGGTTCCCCCTGTGGTGACCACCATGTCCGCGTCGGCGTAGATATCGAGACCGCGCCGGTCGCGATGGCTGAAAAAATTGCCTAGCGCGCTGCTGCCAAACCAGCGCAGAGCCTGGAGAACGAGCCGATTGTAGATCGGCTTGAACCGGTCCCTCAGCCCGCTGCCATTCTTGTATCGGAACAGGGATTCCGACAGCAGCTTATGAAATTCGAGGTCGGGATAATCCGTCTTCGGATAGAGTCGTTCCGCAACCTCGGGCTGGCTGTCGAAGACGGCAAACCGCACGTCGCCTTGCACGATCGTCTTGAGAATGTGGCGGATCGCCAGCAGAATCGCCGCATCCCCGGTATTCAGGCAGACTGTGTTTTCAACGACGATCTTCATGGGATACCTCATTTCGTCAGCAGATTCCGCGGCGGGGCCTGCGGTGCCTAGGACGGGCATGGCGACCGAAAACACCAACGCCAGGACGATCCCGATGCGGCTCGCGTCACAATTCATCGCTGCATCGGGCTGGGTGACCAGTCAGAGCGGCGCTCAAGCCCGACGGAGGGTAACGCATCAATTTTGCAGTGCAACAAAAAACGTGCACTTATGCTACGGCGCACCAAAAATGTTGCGATGCAGCAAAAGCTGGGTTAGCATTCCCGTGGGTGGGCCAACAGCGGTCGAGTTTTCATGCTGCATGTCTTGTACCTTGTGCACGATGTTTCCGACCCGGCCGTGCGCCGGCGGATCATAATGCTCAAGGCAGGCGGCGCGCGGGTCACGTTGGCCGGCTTCCGTCGGACCACAAATGCTGTTCCCGACGTCGAGGGGCTGCAGCCGGTCGACCTCGGCGCGACGCGTGACGGCCGATTCGGCCAGCGTCTGGCGGCGGTCGCCAAGGCGGCGCTGTCGATAGGCTCGAAGCTTGCGGCGATGCCGAAGCCCGACCTCATCATCGCGCGCAATCTGGAAATGCTGGCGCTGGCCAGGCGCGCCAAGGCCGCCTTTCGCGGCGGCGTGCCGATCGTCTACGAATGCCTCGACATCCATCGCCTGGTGCTGCGCAATGACATGCTGGGCAAAGCACTGCGCACAGCGGAGCGTTATCTCGCCCGCGACGTGAAGCTTCTGGTGACGAGCTCACCGGCCTTCATCGCCAATTATTTCAAGCCGTTCGGGCAGGTCGCCGCACCGGTGGAACTGGTCGAAAACAAATACTTCGAAACCGCGCCGATCGCCTTGGATGACAGGTCAAAGGCCGAAAACCCTGCAGCACCCCCGTGGCGCATCGGCTGGTTCGGCGCGCTGCGCTGCCGCCGCTCGCTGGAGCTGCTGGCCGACTTCACGCGCCGTCAGGGCGGGCGCTTCGAGGTCGTCCTCCGGGGCCGTCCGGCACTCTCGGAATTCCCGGATTTCCATGCTTTTGTCGAGGCCGAACCCTATCTCTCCTTTCGTGGCCCCTACCGCAACCCGGAAGACATGGCCGCGATCTACGGCGAAGTGCATTTTTCCTGGGCGATCGATTTCTTCGAGGAAGGGCAGAATTCGGAATGGTTGCTGCCTAACCGCCTCTATGAGGGCTGCCGCTTCGGCGCCGTACCGATCTCGATGGGCACTACCGAGACGGGGCGCTTTCTCAACCAGCAGGACATTGGCATCCTGCTTTCCGATGCCACGCCCGAAATCCTGGAAACCGCGCTCGGCCGCATGGACCAGGAGCACTTCGGCAAGGCCAAGGCGCGCGTGCTGGCCCGCAACCCACGAACCTGGAGCTACGACGGCAGCGACTGCCGCGCCTTTGTCGACAGGCTGCGCGGCCTTGCGGCGGTCCCCGGTCCCTTCGTGACCGAAGCGCTGGCTTAGCGATGGCTGATGATGGGAAAAATACAGAGTATGGGAAGGCGCCGATGACGCAAACCGAAGCGCTTCCGTCGAGCCTGATCGTCATTCCGTGCCTGAATGAGGCAGCCCATATCGGCGCGCTGCTCGAGCAGCTCAGGCCGGCAGCGCTAAGGCTCGGCGCCCGCATCGTCGTTGCCGATGGCGGCAGCACCGACGGCACTTTGGCCATTGTCGAAGCGGTTGCGGCCAAGGACCCTCAGGTCGTCCTCCTGCACAACCCAAAACGTATCCAGAGCGCGGCGATCAATCTCGCCGTCGCCAGCCTCGGTGACGGCGCCGAATACCTGATCCGCATCGATGCCCATGGCGGCTATCCCGCCGATTATTGCGACCGGCTGGTCGAGGAGGCGCTCGCCACTTCAGCCGATTCGGTCGTCGTCTCGATGCTGACCAGCGGCAGCGGCGCGGTGCAGAAAGCGGTCGCGGCGGCGCAGAATTCCAAGCTCGGCACCGGCGGCTCCAAGCACCGGCACCTCTCGGCCGGCGAATGGGTCGACCACGGCCATCACGCGCTGATCCGGATCTCGGCCTTCACCGCGGTCGGCGGCTATGACGAGACCTTCAGCCACAATGAGGATGCCGAACTCGACTACCGCCTGCGCCGGGCAGGCTACCGAATCTGGATGAGCGGCAAGACGCAGATGGTCTACTATCCGCGTTCGTCGCTGAAGGGCCTGTATTTCCAATATATCGGCTATGGCCGCGGCCGCGCCAAGAATGTGCTCAAGCACCGCATGATCCCGAAAGTTCGGCAGATGATCCCGCTGCTGGTGGCGCCGGTCGTCCTTCTCGCGGTATTTTCCTTTATCCACTGGCTGGCGGCGGTGCCGCTGCTGGTCTGGGCTTCGGTCTGTCTGGGCTACGGCGCTGTGACCGCCATCAGCCAGCGCAATCCCAACAATGTGCTGGCGGGCATTTCGGCGATGGTCATGCATTTCGGCTGGTCGCTCGGGTTTTGGCTGCAACTGCTCGGCTCGCGATCGCAGCGCGGGGTGGCATGATGGTCGCCGACAGCCGCCGAATCGACATCTGCGTCTGCACGTTCCGGCGGCCGGAACTGGCCGACACGCTGCGGTCGCTCGCTGCCATGGATATGCCTGCCGGTTTCGGCATCGGCGTCATCGTCGCCGACAATGACGACGAGCCGACCGCCGAGCCGCTGGTGACCGCGCTGGCGAGCGAATTGAAGCTCGTGGTCCGCTACCGGCACGCCCCGGCGCGCAACATCTCGGTCGCCCGCAACGCCTGTCTTGATGCCAGCACGGCCGATTTTCTCGCCTTCATCGACGACGATGAAACCGCCTCCCCGCAATGGCTGGCCAAACTGGTCGCTGCGGCAGAGACAATCGGCGCCGAGGCCGTGCTCGGTCCGGTGCGGGCGCTCTACCGCCCGGATGCGCCGGACTGGATGCGCAAGGGCGATTTTCATTCGACCTTGCCGGTCTGGGTGCAGGGCGAAATCCGCACCGGCTACACCTGCAACGTCCTTTTGAGGATGAGCGCCGACAGCTTGCGCGACCGGCGTTTCAGCCTGGCGCGCGGCCAGAGCGGCGGCGAGGACACCGAATTCTTCGACCGCATGGTCAAGGCCGGCGGTCGCATCGCCTTTGCGCCGGAGGCGTGGGTCGAGGAAGTCGTGCCGCGTTCGCGAGCCGCTTTCGACTGGCTGCGCCGCCGCCGCTTCCGCTTCGGCCAGACGCACGGCCACCTCATCGGCCATGACGCAGGCGTGATAGAGCGTGCGAAGGCTGTCTGCCTTGCCTCGGCCAAGGCCGCCTATTGCTTCGGCATGGCGGCGTTGACCGCGATCAGCCCGGTCCGCCGCAACCGCAGCGTGCTGCGCGGCATCATGCATGTCGGCGTCGTCAGCGGGCTGGTCGGTATCAGCGAAATTCGCCAATACGGCCTCACCTCCGCGCAGCAAGGGGGCAAGCGTGCAGCCTGACGTCTCCTTTGTCATCGCCGCCTACAATGCCGCGGCCACGCTCGGCCGGGCGATCGCAAGCGCCATGGCCCAGCGCGGTGTCAGCGTCGAAATCATCGTCGTCGACGACCAGTCGCGCGACAACACGCTCGACGTTGCAAGAGCCTATCCCGAAGATGTCGTCAAAGTGGTTGCGCTGCCGGCAAATCGTGGCCCTGGCGGCGCCAGGAATGCCGGGCTCGAACTGGCTTCCGGCCGCTGGGTTGCGGTGCTCGATTCCGACGATGCCGTCCTGCCCGGGCGGCTTTCCGCCATGATCGCGCGGGCCGAAAGCGCGGGCGCTGTGATCGCCGTCGACAACCTCCAGGTGGTGCGCGAGGACGGCATTGCCGAAGCGACGATGTTTCCCGCCGAATATCTGGAGGGCCTGCGTGAAATCACGCTCGCCGACTACATCGCTGGCAACACCGTTTTCGAGTCCACGTTCAACTTTGGCTATCTCAAGCCGATCTTCCAGCGCCGTTTCCTGATCGAAAACGGGCTTCGCTATGATGAAAGTCTGAGCATAGGCGAGGATTACATCCTGCTCGCCAACGCGCTGGCCAAGGGCGGAAAATGCGTCGTCGAGCCGACGACCGGCTATATCTACCATATCCGCACGGGCTCGATCTCGCGCGTGCTCGAGCTTCACCATATCGAGGCGATGCGCAAGGCCGACGCGGTCTTCGCCGAGACCAATTCCATGGACGCTGCTGCTGCGGCCGCCTTCGCCAAACGCGCCCGCAGCCTGCGCAAGGCGGCATCGTTCCTGTCGCTGGTCCAGCACATCAAGGCGCGTTCGCCGTTGAAAGCGATACGCACCGCGCTAAGTGATCCGGCGGCTGTCAGGCACATGTCGATGCCGATCGCCGTCCGCCTCAAAAGGGTGGCGGCGCAGTTTGCCGTCGGCGCGGAGAGGTAAGGAGGGCGAGTACATGAAGACGTTTGTTCGTGGCCTGCAACAGGCTGAAATCGATCTGCTCAGAAGGAATTTGCGATGAAGAAAATCAGGAAGGCAGTCATCCCTGTGGCGGGGCTTGGAACACGGTTCCTGCCGGCAACCAAGTCGATTCCGAAGGAGATGCTGCCCGTGGTCGACCGGCCGGTCGTCCAATATGCGGTAGACGAGGCCTTCGAAGCCGGCATCGAGCACATCGTGTTCGTCACCGGCCGCAACAAGGCTGTCATCGAGGACTACTTCGACCTGCACCCCGAACTGATTGGAACGCTCGAACAAACCGGCAAGAAGACCCAGCTGGAGGCGCTCGAAAGCATGCTGCCTGTGGCCGGCGCCACCAGCTTCATCCGCCAGCAGTCGCCACATGGTCTCGGCCATGCGGTGTGGTGCGCACGCGAAGTCATCGGCGACGAGCCCTTCGCCCTGCTGCTCCCCGATATGGTGTCGTTCGGTCGCCGAGGTTGCCTGGCTGAAACAGTCGATCTCTATCAGCAGACCGGCGGCAATGTGATCGCCGTCGAGCGCTGTGATCCCAGCGAGACCAGCAAATACGGCATCGTCGGGCGCGGCGCCGAGACAGGCAGCGGCTTCGAGGTGACGGCCATGGTCGAAAAGCCGGCGCCGGCCAATGCGCCGTCGAACTATTACATCAACGGCCGCTACATCCTGCAGCCCGAGATCTTCTCGCTGCTGGGCAACCAGCAGCGCGGCGCCGGCAACGAAATCCAGCTTACTGATGCCATGGTGCGGCTGGCGAAAAGCCAGTCTTTCTTTGCCCAGCCTTTCAATGGCCGCATGTTCGACTGCGGCTCCAAGGAAGGCTTCATAGAGGCGACCATCGCCTTCGCGCTGGCGCGCGACGACATGAAGGGACCTGTGCTGGAAATGCTGCAGGCGTTCGTGCGGTCGCATGAGCGTCAGGAAGTGGCCGCATAATGCCCATCTTTCGAGGGCATATGCGTTTGGACGATGGCGCGGCTCATGCCTGCACGCCTGGCCGCTCAGGCCCGGCGCCCGATGGCATGAAGCTTGCGTTGCATATCTTGCCCCCGATCTCCGCAGCTTCGGACGAGGTGGGACCTGACCCGTCTCGCTCCGGCGCCTGTAACCTAGAATTGGATCGAAGATGAATTATGCCAGCTTTCCTCTCGACAAGAGGATGCCATTGCCCAACCCCGATCAGGAAAAGGGTGAAGACTTCATCGACGTCGAGCGCCTGCTTGGCATGGCGGCGCGTCAGGTCAAGGTGGTGGCGGTCTGCGCCATCATCGGCCTGTTCCTGGGGTTGCTCTATCTGCAGACCACGCCCAAGCAATACATGTCGGTCGCCAGCGTGCTGATCGACGAAGGCCTGAACAAGGTCATCGACGACATCTCGGCTGCATCCGTCACCATGCAGACCGACGCCGCCCTGCTCAGCCAGATCGAAATCATCACCTCGGCGCGGCTGGCCTCGGTGGTGGTCGACAAGCTGAAACTCGACCAGAACGCAGAGTTCATGAACCCGCCGCAGTCGGCGCTGATCAAGGGCATCGGCTTCGTGCGCGGCGTGATCGGCTATTTCCGCTCAAGTTCCGCCGAGCAGATTCCCGGCATGGAAAACGTCGATGAGGCGACACGCCAGGCCATGATGCAGACGGCGCGCCACGACTATGCCGTGCTGAAGCTGCAGAGCGAGGTGCTGGCGCAGCGCAACGGCCGCTCCTATGTGCTCGCCATCGGTTACCAGTCGACCAATCCGGCGCTCGCCACCGCCATCACCAAGGCCTATGCCGACGCCTATCTCGCCGACCAGCTCAATGCCAGCTTCGACGCCACCGAGCGCGCTGCGGTCTGGCTGCAGGGCCGGCTGACCGAGCTTCGTCAGAACTCACAGGCGGCCGCTATGGCGGTCGAGAAATTCAGGGCCGAGCATGGTCTGGCCGCCAACAGCGACGGCCAGCTGATCAGCGACAAGCAGATTGCCGATCTCACCGCGCAACTGATCGTCGCGCAGGCCGATACGGCGCGCGCCAGCGCCCGCTATCAGCAATACAAGACCATCGTCGAAAGCGGCTCGGACAATGCCTTCAACGATTCCGCCATCTCAAGCGATCAGCCGGCAAGCTCGGTCATTGCAACGCTCAAGACCCGCTATCTCGCAGTGGCCAAGCGGCTGCAGGACGTGACGGCCAATTTCGGCGCCGACCATCCGCAGGCGGTGGCGCTGGCCAAGGAAAAGGCCGACCTGTCGACCCAGATTTTCGGCGAGTTGAAGCAACTGACCGAAAGCTATCGCAATGAATATGAAGTCGCGCTTTCACGCGAGACCTCACTGAGGCAGAAGATCGCCGACGCGGCCGGCAAGAGCTCCATCGACAACCAGAGCCAGGTCAAGCTGCGCGAACTCGACCAGCAGGCGCAGGCGCTGACCACGCTCTACCAGACCTTCCTTAGCCGCTACGAGGAGGCCTCGCAGCAGCAATCCTTCCCGGTCGGCAAGGTCCGCATCATCTCGGATGCCTCAACGCCGCTTTCCGCCTCAAGCCCGCGCACCTCCAGGGTGCTGGCGCTGTCGCTGGTGCTTGGCGTGCTGCTTGGCGCCGGCTTTGGTGGCCTGAATGAGTTCAACGAGCGCTTCTTCAGGACCGGCGAGGACATTCGCGATCGCGTCGGCCTCAAATTCCTCGGCTATTTGCCGATGATCGGCGGCAGGCTCGGCAAGGACGCCGACGGCGGTGCGGCGGATGCCAAAGGCGCCAACACATTGTCGGCGGCCGAGAAACGGGCGCGCATGCGGGTCAGCGTCGATGCGCCGGCATCGATGTTCTCCGAAACGCTGCGCAACGCCAAGATCGCCTTCGACGTCGTTATGGAAGGGCAGGGCAGCCGGGTCATAGGCGTGGTCTCGATCCTGCCAGGCGAAGGCAAATCGACGGTCGCCGCCAATCTCGCCGGATTGCTGGCCGCCAACGGCTCGAAGACGCTTTTGATCGATGCAGATCTGCGCAATCCTGGCCTCAGCCGCAACCTCGGCATGGAGGCCGAGCAGGGATTGATGGAAGCCGTGGTCAACGGCCAGACCTGGCAGTCGGTCGGCAAGGTCGACCGCCAGACCAAGCTGGCGATCATCCCGGCCGTGCTGCGTGGCCAGTTCTCGCATACCAGCGAGCTGCTGTCGTCGGCCGGCATGCGGCGCTTCATCGACAACGCCAAGGAGACGTTCGAGTACATCATCGTCGACCTGCCGCCGCTCGGCCCCGTGGTCGACGCCAAGGCGTTTGCGCCGCTGGTCGACGGCTTCGTGCTGGTTGCCGAATGGGGCCGCACGCCGCGCGCCATGGTGCGCTCGCTGCTGGAGCAGGAACCCTACGTCGCAAGCAAGGTCGTCGGCGCCGTGCTCAACAAGGTCGATCTGAAGAAGCTGCCGAAATACGGCTCGCTCGGCGGCTCGGAAAAGTTCTTCGACCGCTATTCGACCTACTATCTGGAGAAATCGGACGTGCGGGCCAAGACCGCCGCCTGAACGGAGCGCGATCCTGAAAAGGAGCGTGATCCGGAAAAGCGGATCCGGTTTTCGGAAAGGATCACGCTCAAACGAAGAAGCACGGCAGGTCAGGAAAAGATCAGCTTGCCGAATTTACCCGCGATCCTGAGCGCTGTCAGCCGGCCGCTTTGAAAGGCGCCGGTGTCGATGCCGAGCCTTCGCCCGTCAAGCCTGGGGATATCGACCGGCGTGTGCCCATGCACCACAAAGCGGTCGAGCAGATGGGCGGCGTTGAAGAACTCGTCGCGGATGTTGAGCAGGTCCTGCTCATCCTGTGCGACCAGGTCGATACCCGGCCTGATACCGGCATGGACGAAAACGAATTTATCCGAACAGAGCAGCACCGGCAGGCTGCGCAGAAAGTCGATATGGCTGGCGGGAATGACTTCCTTCACGCGCCGGTCGACCTCGTCGCTCGAGGCATAGAGGCTGGCAAGCCGCGCCGGATCGACCCCATAGGAAAACAGCGTCTCGAGGCCGCCGACCGCCAGCCAGCGGTCCCGCGACAGATATCCGTCGAGATAGTTCAGCATCGCCACCTCGTGGTTTCCCGCCAAGCAGACGCGCAGGAACCCTGTTGGCGGCAGCGCCAAGAGATGGTCGAGCACGCGCGCCGATTGCGGCCCGCGATCGATATAGTCGCCGAGCATGACGATAATCTTGCGGCCGCGAAATTGCAGCGCGTCGAGCTGGATATTCTGCTCCAGCGACAGCAATTCCTTGTAGCAGCCATGCACGTCGCCGATCGCGTAGACGACGGCGTCGTTCATATCCATTTCCAGGCGCTCGCGCGGCGCCGGCCGGGGAGGTCGGGATCGCTGAAACAACGCCACTGGGGCCGTCAGACCCCGATGCCGCGGGCTTTGAGCGCCGCGGTGATCTCGTCAAGAATGGCGGGATCGTCGATGGTCGCCGGCATCGTCCATTCTTCCTTGTCGGCGATCTTCTGCATGGTGCCGCGCAGGATCTTGCCGGAGCGCGTCTTGGGCAGGCGCTTGATCGTCACCACGGTCTTGAAGGCCGCGACCGGGCCGATCCGTTCGCGCACCAGCCCCACCACTTCGCCTTCAATGGCAGCGGTATCGCGCGACACACCGGCATTGAGCACGACGAAGCCGAGCGGAACTTGGCCCTTCATCACATCGGCGACGCCGATGACGGCGCATTCGGCAACATCGGGATGCGCTGAAAGCACCTCCTCCATGGCCCCGGTCGACAGCCGGTGTCCGGCGACATTGATGATGTCGTCTGTGCGCGCCATGACATAGAGGTAGCCGTCCTCGTCGATCATGCCGGCATCGGCCGTCTTGTAGAAGCCGGGAAATTCCTCGAGATAGGCTTGCCGGAAACGCTCGTCGGCATTCCACAGCGTCGGCAGGCAGCCGGCCGGCAGCGGCAGTTTCACCACCACATTGCCAAGTGTGCCGCGCGGCACTTCATTGCCGGCATCGTCGAGCACGCGAATGTCGTAGCCCGGCATCGGCACGCCGGGCGAGCCGTATTTCACCGGCAGCAGGCCGAGGCCCGCCGGGTTGATGGTCATCGGCGAGCCGGTCTCGGTCTGCCACCAATGATCGACCACCGGCACGTTGAGTTTCTGCTCCGCCCATTTGATGGTTTCCGGGTCTGCGCGTTCGCCGGCCAGGAACAGAGTGCGGAATTTCGACAGATCGTATTTCGGCACGAATTCGCCCTTGGGGTCCTGCCCCTTGATGGCGCGGAAGGCTGTCGGCGCGGTGAACAGCGCGACCACGCCGTGTTCGGCGATCACGCGCCAATAGGTGCCGGCGTCGGGTGTGCCGATCGGCTTGCCCTCGAACAGCACGCTTGTCGCACCATGCAGCAGCGGTCCGTAAACGATGTAGGAATGGCCGACCACCCAGCCGACATCGGAGGCCGCCCAGAACACTTCGCCCGGTCTGACGCCGAACTCGTTTTCCATCGTCCATTTGAGCGCGACCATGTGGCCGCCATTGTCGCGCACGATGCCCTTAGGCTGGCCGGTCGTGCCGGAGGTGTAGATGATGTAGAGCGGGTCGGTGGCGAGCACCGGAACGCAATCGACGTTGGCGCCCGCGGCGCGCTCGCGGGCAACGGCGTCGGCAAAATCGATATCGTAATGCTCCCTCAGATCGCAGCGCAGCTGGTCGCGCTGCAGGATCAGGCAGGCGTCCGGCTTGTGGCGGGACATTTCGATCGCCTTGTCGAGCAGCGGCTTGTAGGCCACGACACGTCCAGGCTCCAGGCCGCAGGACGCGGAGATGACCAGCTTCGGCTTGGCGTCGTCGATGCGGGTGGCGAGCTCGTGCGAGGCAAAGCCGCCGAACACCACCGAATGCACCGCGCCGATGCGGGCACAGGCAAGCATCGCGACCGCCGCTTCGGCCACCATCGGCATGTAGATGATGACGCGGTCGCCTTTGTGAATGCCGCGGTTCTTGAGCACCGAAGTCAGCGCTACCACTTCGCGCTTCAATTCGGCATAGGTGAATTTCTTGACCGTGCCGGTGATCGCGCTGTCGTAGATAAGTGCGATCTGGTCGGCGCGGCCGCTTGCGACATGGCGATCGAGAGCGTTGAAGCAGGTGTTGCAGCTGGCGCCGTTGAACCAGCGCCCGTAAACGCCCGCCTTGGCATCGAAGACGCTGGTCCACGGCGAATACCAGTCGATCGCCTCGGCCGCAGCGGCCCAGAATTGTTCTGGGTCGCGTTTCCAGCCGTCATAGACCTCGTGGTAGCGTGACGCCATTCATCCCTCCTCGGGAAAACTCTCTATCTTGCAATAGCCTATGCGGGTTTTCCCGGCCACGTCTTTCCCCAAATGCCATGTCTTTCCCGAAATTTGGCGCTTGGCCGATCTCGCCTTGGCCATAAATTGCAGGCACCATGGCCGGGTTTGAAATCGGGGCAGGGCGCGCAATGACGGTACGATACGGGGTTGGATCTGCCGTTGGAGCAGCGCTGCTGTTGACGATCGTTTTCGCCGCCCAGGCCGGCGATGCCGCCGCGCGGCGCATCATCGGCTTTTCCCCCGACGGCAAATATTTCGCCTTCGAGCAATATGGCGAGCTCGACGCTGCCGTTTCCGGCTGGTCGCAGATCGACATCATCGACACAAGCACAGACGAGTTCGTCGGCGGCAAGCCGATCCTTGTCCTCGATGAATCGGAAGAGGCGACCACGACGGTGGAGCAGGCACGGGCGCAGGCCGCAAAGCAGGCCGCGCCAATCCTGGCCAAATACGGCATCGCCGAGCGCGGCACGCGCACGGCCTCCGACAGGTTCACCTTCCCGGACGACACGGTCGAGTACAACGACATCCCCCGCCTCGAGCAGGCCGCGCAGAAATGGCTGTCGCCGTTCTATGGCGAAACACAGATTTCGACCATCCAGCTCGATGAGATTTTGGCCGACAGCAAGACGGACTGCTCGGCAAGCTTCGATGACGCCAAGCCAAGCGACCAGGCTCTTCCGAGCGACAAGACACTTCAGGGCGAAAAGAAACTTCAAGGCGCCAAGACGGGCAAGGCGCGCGGCTTCCGCCTGTCGCTGCAGGGGCAGGACGGCAAGCCGTTCAAGGTGCTGCACGAGGACAAGGCCGTGCCGGGCTCGCGCAACTGCCCGACTTCCTACAGCCTGTCGGAATCCTACGAATACACCCCGCCCGGCAGGCCGGCGGTAGTGGCGGTGCTGGTGCAGCGCTTCAGCCAGGGCTTCGAAGGACGCGACCGCCGCTTCATCGCCGTAACCGGCCATGCACGCTAAGCCGCGGCCCGTCTTGTGGCAGGCAGAAAAAGCTCATGCGCCCGGAGAAAGCAGGGCGTTCGTGTCGGATATCAGTCTTAAAGCGGCAAGGCCGCCAGCATCAGCCCGACGCCACCCGCAATCAATATGGCGGCTGCCAACGCTTTTCGATGACGTTCGAACGCGGTCGGCGCCCGCTCCCAGTTGTAACGCATACCCAATGCTCTCCCAAAACCCCGCGACTCCATAGCTTACTTTAGGTAAGAAAAGCAACACCTTGACCCTGCGAGATAGCTGGCTTGACCGTTTGCGGCGGTGATTCCCAGCCGCAATCACCGACTATTTCTGGGGTGCTTCCCCGTTCTCAGGCTCTGAATGATGTGGAAGTTACCACAATCTGAAATTGGATGTCTCCATTAGGCTTCGGTTGCCTGTGTCGTGAGGATGGTGGCGTTGCCGGATTGCCACAGAACGGTCAGGCCGGCTTGTTCTCCCTCTCGTCCGCGCAATGGACAGACCCGCATCGCCGCGCTATCTGCTCTCCAGGAAAATGGTGGAGGGGCTCCATGGCCCAAATCGGTTCTGAAATGGTTCTGCGGCTGGCGGACGACGCCTCGGTCCAGCATGTCGGCGATGGCGCCGTCGTGCTCTTGGCGCGCAGCGGCCAGCTTTACACCTGCAACGGCACCACCGAAGCCTTTCTCGACAAGGTGGACGGCGCCCGCAGCCTTGACCAGATCGTCGTCCTGTTGTCTGACGAGTTCGAGGTCGACAAGGGCACGCTCGACCAGGACATGGCGGCGCTGGCCGCCGAACTGGTGAGCGAAGGCATTCTCGCCGACCCGGCTCCCTGATGGTGGACGGCGTTCTCCTGCGCGCTTTGTTTCGTGTCCATTTATGGGCAAGCGCGCGGCTGATGCCGACCCTGATCGGCCGCCGCAGCTTCGAATCGGTGCTGAAATGGGCGCCGCTCAGCGCACCCACCCCTTATCGCGGCCTGTCGTCAGCCTACATCGTCGCTGCCGTCAACCGGACCGTCCGGCACCCCTGGCTGATGCGCGACCGCAGATGCCTGCGCGAGGGCCTGCTCGCCCACCGCTTCCTGCGCTTTGCCGGCTTCGATCCGGATCTGCGCTTCGGCGTCGATCCGAAGTCGATGCAGGCGCCGCGTATGTCTGCCCATTGCTGGGTCTGTCTCGATGGCCGCCCGGTGGTCTCGGACAGCCTCCCCGGCATGGTGCAGATCTATCGCCATCACGCCGATGCCGGAAAGGCGCACGCTGCTTGACCGGTCCGGCGACCACCTTCTGCTATGATCTCCAGGGCCAGGTCATCAGCATATCGGCCTCGCGGGCCGATCTCTGGCCGAGCTTCGACCTCTTGCTCGGCACGTTGCGCGTGAGCGGGCCGGTCGAGCCCGATTTCCGCGTCGACATCGTCGAGACGCGGGAGTTACCGGAATCGCCTGCCGGAAAACTCGCTTTCGACGGCGAGGTGCCGGAGGACGGCCATTGCCGGCTGATCGACGGTGGCGGCACCGTTCATCTGGTCTTTCCCGGCCTGCAGACCGTCTCGATCAATGCCGATGGAGGCTGGGCCGAGATACGAGTCCATCCCGATGCCAAGGTCAAATGGACGGTGCTGATGATGGTGCTGGATGCAGCACTTGATGCCGGCGACCAGCACATGCTGCACACCGCCGGCCTGACATTGCCCGGCCGCGAGGCGCTCGTGCTGATCCATGCGCCGAGCGGCACCGGCAAGTCAACGACGTCGCTGGCGCTGGCGTCGCAAGGTTTCGGCCTGTGCTCGGATGACGCCATGATCCTCAAGGTTTTGGCCGGTGGCGGCATCACGGCCTGGGGCTTGCCGCGCAAGGTGAAGGTCCACCGCCACACCGCGGCAATGCTGCCCTTCGTGGCGCCTTGCCTTGGCGACAAATGGGACGCCAATGGCGAGCAGGCCGTCTCGCTGGAACGTCTCGCCGAGATCATCCGCATCGAGGAAACTGTCGGCAGACCGGTTGCGGCACTGTTTCATCTCGCCCGCTCGGCGGACGCGCAAACCCGGCTCGTGCCCATGACCAGGACAGACGCCATGGTGGCGCTTGCCACCGACAATGTCAGGACCGGCATGACCGGCCTTTTGCCGGCGCAGAAGCGCCGCATGGCAACCATCGCAACGCTGGTCAAAGCCGTCCCGACATTTACCCTGGAAGTCGGCGCGAACCCGGCCGAGGCGGCCCCGCTGATCCGCTCGGCGCTGGCGGCGCGGGACTAAAGCACACTTCAGGCAGAATGCGGCTTTGGCCTGGCGAGGCGCTGGATCCAGCGGAAGGCGTCGCGGCGCAGGCGCGAATGCATCTTGTCCCTGGAATTGACGCCGAGCAGCGTATCGCCGGTGATCAGCCATTTGGCCAAAAATATCGAGAGGTCGGGCTTGATGCGGTCGGCCAGTTCGATCGCGCGCGGTGCATCAAACAGCCGCCCCGTCACATTGAGAACCGTCGCCAGTTCGAGCTCGATGCCGCTGATGCGCGCCGCCTCGAAAAGCCGGTCTTCATCCGCGGGCGACCGCAGCGCGCGCACGCCCTGCAGCACATCGACGCAAAGCTGCAGCCGGTGGAACTTGTGCCCGCCGGCGGCGTGGACAATGGCGATGGTCAGCAGCGCGGCCGGCGTGTCGGCCTCGCTGCCGTCGATGATCTGCAATTCGCGAAAGCCCAGCGACAGCCGCCGCCGCATGCCGGAATCATGCACCAGGTTGCCGTGCAGTTCGATCAGCAGGCTGGTATTCTCCTTCTCCAGCCACTTGAACTCCTGCAGATCCTGCGACTGCGCCTCGCCGCTCCAGAGCTCGAAGCCGCATCCGGCAATCACCGTGTTGGCTTCAATGATGCTGGCCGGCTCGACCAGAATGTCGATGTCGGTGAACGGCCGGTCAGCGGCGTGGCGGTAAAGTTTGCGTGCGAAGACCGGACCCTTGACGATGCGGGCCGGAACATTTTTCGCCGCCAATGCCTTCATGATGCGGTCGCCATGATATTGCAGCAGCATCGATTGGCCGGTCGCCAGCGTCGAGCGATCACGCAGTTCCGACAGCTTTTGCCGCAAGGCTGCGTCCGCAGGCAGTTGGGCGTCGCCGATCTCGCTGAGCTTGCGCAGCATGATCGGCAGCACGCCGTGGAACTCGGCATTGGCGAGCAGTGCCAGCAAGCTTTCGGCAGCAACGTCACGGCCAATGGCAACCGTCGCCTCCGGGTCGGCGAAGGTCAGCAGCAGTTTTTCATCGGCAGGCGCAAGAGATGGCAGCATCAAACCCGGATTGCGTTCGCCCACATCAGCAATTCCCGTCCGGAATTGCGTCAAACAACCAACTCAGAGGAGCGTATGTTGCAGAAAAGCATGCATGAAGCCAGCGTGTGGTGGCAGAACCAGCTCATGAATTGACTTTCCACGGTTTCGGTCCATTCTTTTGCACTTGACTGAAAAGGGTGTTTGGAATGGCCAAGAAAAAGTATGAAGCGCCCGTGCTGCGCAAGGCAGGAAAGTTGTCCAGCGTGGTGGCCGGGCCGTCGCTGCCGATACCGCGATAAGACTTCTACAGCTTCGGTTTGGATGAAGCCGGAGCGGTCGGCCGCAAGGCAAGCCGCGCTGCAGGCGGGCAATCTGTCGGCGTGACTGCGGGTAACGGTCCGTCCGGTCCCGCAGGCTAAGGCAAGTTCATAAGCCGCCTGTTCGGGATATGGGCAAGGCCCCTCCGTTACAGTCCCCAGCGCAGCGCGGCTGTGTGCACCGGCGCGTCCCACATTGACGTTACCTCGTCATCCAGCATGGTCAGCGTGATCGAGCAGCCGGCCATGTCGAGCGATGTCACGTAGGACCCGACCAGCGAGCGGGTCACCGTCACGCCCTGTTTTTCGAAGATGTTTCGGGCGCTGTTGTACATCAGATAGAGCTCCATCAGCGGCGTGCCGCCAAAGCCGTTGATGAACAACAGTGCCGGGCCTTTCGCCCTGTCGCCGAGATCGCCCAGGATCGCGGCGCAAATCTCTTCGGCGATCGCATCGGCGCTTTTCAACGTGTCGCGACGCCGGCCGGGCTCGCCATGAATGCCGACGCCGAATTCCATCTCGCCATCACCAATCTCGAAGGTCGGCCTGCCGGCCGCCGGCACCGTGCAACTGGTCAGCGCCACGCCCATCGAACGCGTCGCGCTGTTGATGCGACCGCCGAGCGCCTTGAGATCCGCCAGCGCCATGCCTTGCTCGGCGGCGGCGCCGACGATCTTCTCCACCACCAGCGTGCCGGCGACGCCGCGCCGGCCGGTCGTAAAGGACGAATTCTCGACGGCGACGTCATCATTGATCACCACCTGCAGGACGCCGTCGGCCATTTCGCCGGCCATGTCGAAATTCATCACGTCGCCTTCATAGTTCTTGACGATGAACAGGCAGCCGGCGCCGGTATCGACGGCGGCGGCCGCCGCCAGTATCTGGTCCGGCGTTGGCGAGGTGAAGACCTGGCCGGGGCAGGCGGCGTCCAGCATGCCGTGACCGACAAAGCCGGCATGCAACGGCTCGTGGCCGGAACCGCCGCCCGAGATCAGCGCCACCTTCCCCGGCTTCATCACCTTGCGGCGAATGAATTTGTGCTCCTCGCCCAGCACCAGGATGTCGGCATGAGCTGCAACGAAGCCGTTGAGGCTTTCGGTCAGCACCGTGTCGACGGAATTCATAAACTTCTTCATGTGTCCTCCCGACACAACACGATCAGCCACCACTCCTGCCGGTGATGCTGGTGATCTTCTGGATGAATTCGTTGATCGCCTTGTCGAGCGCTGCATTCTGCTTGTCGTCGCCGAAATCGGGCACGATCAGCGAGACATGCCGGGTCTTGCGCATGCCTGCCGCAACCGACATCTTGCCGGGATGCGCCAGATGATAGGCAGCCAGAAACTGATCGCGCTCGGCCGGACTGAAATGGCAGACCGAAAAAATAGCCGGCAGATGTTTTGACGGGATCGGGGTCGAATAGGCCGCGCTGGAAATCTGGGTGACGAAGCTGCGGTGCTTGCCAAGCGCGTCGGCAAGGCGTTGTCGCATACCCGACGGTCGCTGGTCGATGACCTGCGACAGGATCGTCTTGTAGGCGCGGATCGCCTCTTCGGAGCCGGCTTCTGGTGTCTTGTCGGCCATCTCAGTCATCCTAGACCGATGCATCCGAGATGGCCGCCTTGGCCATGGCGAGTTGGGCGGGAGCCACCGAGAGATCCCGCAGGCCGGCCTCGAGCAGTGCCGGGATCGATGCCGGATCGCCGCCGGCATCGCCGCACAGGCTGACTGGGATTTTCGCGCGCAGGCCAAAAGCGGCAACCGAGCCGATCAGCCGCAACACGGCGGGATGGCGGACAGAATTAAGATGCGCCACGGCTGCGTTATCGCGGGCAGCCGCCATTACATATTGGGTCAGATCGTTCGAACCGATCGAGAAGAAGGCGACATCGGCGAACGCCTCCGGCGCGATCGCCACCGAAGGCACCTCGACCATGATGCCGAGCGGCGGCATTTTTTGCGCGATGCCGCGCGCGGCAAGCCCGGCCTGCTCCTCCACGAACAGAGCGGCGGCGCGTTGGTATTCCTCCGCGACGGCGATCATCGGAAACATCACCTTCAGATTGCCGTGCACCGCCGCGCGCAGCAGCGCCCGGATCTGTACGCGAAACACCTCCGGCCTTGCCAGCGACAGCCTGATGCCACGCAGCCCGAGGAACGGGTTGCTCTCCTCGACGGTGAAGCCCGGCACCGGCTTGTCGCCGCCGGCGTCGACGGTACGGATGGTCACCGGCTTGTCGCCTGCCCATTCCAGCACCTTGCGATAGGCCTGGTATTGCGTCTCCTCGTCCGGCGGCGCCTTGCCGAACAGGAATTCGGTGCGCATCAGCCCGACCCCGTCGCAGGTCGAAATGTCGATGCCGTCGACCTCGGACGGATCGGCGATGTTGACCTGCACGCGCACTGTCGTCCCGGCCCGGGTTACCGCCGGTTTCGCGAGATAGACTCCGGCCTTGTCTCGATGTGCCACAAACGAGGACGAGGACCGGTGGAACGCTTCGATCTCGGTCGTGGTCGGCGAAAGCACGATACCGCCATGCTCCGCATCGAGCAGAGCCAGACCGACGGGATTAGCCGGCGAAGCGCCAAGCCCCACCACCATCGGCACGCCGCGCGAGCGCGCCAGCATGGCGACGTGGCTGGCGGCGCTGCCGGCCCTCAGCGCGATGCCGCCGCCGGTGCTCCAGTCGGTCTCGAGAAAGCGCGTCGGCGCGATGTCCTCGCCATAGAGAATGGCGCCCGCTGGTGGAGCGCTCTCCTGCTCCTCGGTAAGGGCGCGCAGCACGCGGTCGCGGATATCGCTGATATCGGCGGCGCGAGCCCGGAAATAGTCCTGGTCTGACGTTTCGTAGCCGGAGATCTCGGCGTCCAGCGCCTGTCGCCAGGCCATGTCAGCCGGCATGCCGGACGCGATCGCGGCAAAAGCCGGGCCGGTCAGGGCATCGTCCTCAAGCATGGCGAGCTGGAATTCGAGAATGCCGGCGGCCTCCTCATCGGCGGTTTCAATCAGGGTCGCGAGCCGGTCAGCCGAACTGGCGATAGCTGCTTCCAATGCAGCCTTTTCCTCGCCGGCTGTCGCCTTCCGTGAGTAGTGCGCGGTGCCGTTGTCGAGATTGAACAGCGGCCCCTCGGCGTAGCCGGCGGAGGCCGAAATGCCTTGCAGCCTAAGCGGTTCGGGCATGGCCCGCGCCTTCGTCGAAATCGCGCCGCACCAGCTCGACCAGCGCTCTCACGGCATCATCGGCGCCGTCGCCTGTGGCCCGGATGTGCAGCATGGTGCCTTTCGGCGCCCTGGCCGCCATCACCTTGACGATGCTCTTGGCGTCGAACCATGGGCCGTTGGCAGAAAGCGCAATCTCCACCTCGGCCGCAAAGCTCTTGGCAAGCTTGGTGAACTTCACCGAAGGGCGCGCATGCAGACCCACCTCGTGGGTGATCAGGACGGTCGCTTCGGCAAAGGCGGACATCAGGTCAAAATTCCCGTTCACTCACGACGGCGACAATTCATGCGCCGTCGCCACCACTTCCTTCAGCGAGGCGCCGCCGGAGGACTCGGTCGCCGCCATCACCGCGCCTTCGACGATCGGCGCGTTGCAGACGATAATCCTGAGCGCCCGCGGCTCGCCGATCATTTCCACCGCCATTTCCGAATTGGTCTCGGCGCCGCCGAGATCGACCAGTATGGCGACGCCCGCCTCCGACCACGCCTTGTCGATGGCGCCTATGATCGCTTCGACGCTGGTGCCGAGCCCGCCATGGCCGTTTCCGCCGCACCATGCAAGCGGCACTTCGTCGCCCACCATCTGCCGCACCATGTCGGCCGTGCCTTCGGCAACCAGCGGCGAATGCGAGACGATGACGATGCCGACATTGCTCATGCTTGGCCCTCGACGGTTTCGGCGACGGTCCGCACCAGCAGCGCCACAGAGCGTCCGCCGGCATCCATATGACCGATTGAGCGGTCGCCGAGGAATGAGGCGCGACCGCGTGTTGCCTTCATCGGCACGGTCGCCTCGGCAGCCACGTCGGCGATATCTGCAATTTCCATGGCCGTCTTTCCTTCGACCAACGCGTCCTGCACAGGTTGCAGCACATCGAGCATGGTCTTTTGACCAACCTGGGATTTGCCTCTGGCGGCCACAGCTTCGATTGCCTTGCCGAAAGCAGCCGTCAGCTTGGGGCGATCCGGCTCTCCTGAAATCTCCTTGCCCAGCGCCAGGAACAATGTACCGAACAGCGGCCCGGACGCACCGCCGACCGTCATCACCAGCTTGGTGCCGATCGCCTTCAGCGCCTCGGGCAGCGGCTTTGCAGCGAACGCCCCGGCATCGGCGCGCACAGCCTCGAAGCCGCGCTTCATGTTCAGCCCATGGTCACCATCGCCGATCGCCTGGTCGAGCGCGGTCAACTCTTCCGAGTGAGCGGCGATCGTGTCCGCGGCGGCGGTGATCAGCCTGGCAAGGTCGAACGCTGCCATGTCCAGATTCCCGGTTTCGATCCTGCCGGCAGTATCGCAAGAGTTTTCATTCGACAATCGAAGCATGCCGTCAGGCCGTTGCATGCAGCGCGGCGGCGGCCGCGAACACTTCGGCCACGGCATGGGCGCCAGGGTCGACTACGCCCTGCAATTTGGTGCCAACATAGGCGGAGCGTCCGGCCTTCGCCTTCTCCATGGCAGCGGTCGCCTCGGCGCCGTGCCGTGCCGCTGTAGCCGCGGCATCCAGCCCCTTGGCATCGAGCGCCTTCAGCGCCGGCTCCAAGGCATCGACCATGGTGCGGTCGCCGACCTTGGCGCCACCGTAAAAAGTCATGCGGTCAAGCCCGGCAAGCAGCGCCTTGGACAGGGTTGCTCCGCCGTTCGAAGCCTGAGCCGCCGCCGTGAAGAAGATCGACAGCAAGACGCCTGAGGAGCCGCCCATTGCGACGCCCAGACTATCGCCTATAGCCGCAAGCGTGGCGGCAGGGTCGGCCAGCGGCAGCGCATCGAGCCGTTCCAGCACGCTGCGCGCGCCGGTCGCAACCGTCGAACCGGTATCGCCATCGCCCGCCTTGGCGTCGAGCCCGTTCAGTGTCTCTTCGAGCGCGATCAGCCGTTCGCAGACCGTGACGATCAAACGCCTGGTGCCGGAATCCTGGCTGGCCCTTTGGGCTGCGCTGTTTCCAGCCGCTTTCGCCATAGGCACGATAGCCGGCGCGACGACGGTTTTGGCCGGCATCCAGGCATGTGGGCCGACAGGCGCCAGCAAGGCTGCCTCGCGCGCCGCATCGAGCTTGATCAGCGACAGCGAAAAACCGTTCATGTTGAGCGCCGTCATCAGCGGTCCTGGGCCGATCGCAAGCTTCACGGTCTTGGCCAGCGGCGAGGCCAGCACGGCATTGGCGACCAGCGACATTTCGAGCGGCGGCACCGAGCCGAGATTGTTGATGAGCAACGCGTGGCTGGCGTTCGGGTCGAGCCGCACCGCCAGCCGCTCCGCCATGATCGCCACAAGTCTGTCGGCGCTCTGCGCGGCGATGCGCTCGACGCCCGGCTCGCCATGGATGCCGAGGCCGAGTTCGCCGTCATTTTCGCCGAACCGCTCTTCATGTGGCTGGCCGGGGATCGAGCAGGACGACAGCGACATGCCGAGCGAGATGATGTCCTTCGCCGCCACGCGAGCGGCTGTAGCAACGGCTGCCAGGTCCTGACCGGTCTCCGACAAATGGCCGGCGATCTTATGTACGAACAAGGTGCCGGCGACGCCGCGCGGCTGGTTGATATCCGGCAGGGCGATGTCGTCGGCGACGATCGCCATCTCGACGCGAAACCCTTCGGCGCGCGCTTTCTCGGCCGCCAGGCCGAAATTGAGCCGGTCGCCGGTGTAGTTCTTGACGATCAGCAGGCAGCCGGCCGGGCCGGTCACCGCGCGGATGGCGGCCAGCACCGCCTCGACGCTGGGCGAGGCGAAGATCTCGCCCGAAACCGCCGCCGTCAGCATGCCCTTGCCGACAAAGCCGGCATGGGACGGTTCGTGTCCGGCGCCGCCACCGGAGACGACGGCAACTTTCGCCTTGTCCCAGTCGGCGCGCAGCACGACCTTGATCTCGGGGTAACCGTCGAGGCGCGCGAGATCGCCGGAACCGATGGTCCGCAACAGCCCGTCCAGCGCCTCGGTGACGATCGTTTCCCTGCGGTTGAAAAAGTGCTTCATCGAATTCGTCCTGTATTCGTCAATCAGAAGCCGGTGCCGTGCCCTTGGCGAGACACCGAAAACCTCACATCAGTCTTTGTCCGTCGGCGCCGAAATAAAGTGGCGAGCGGTAGCGGATCACCACTTTGTCGCCCTCGGCCAGATCCGTATCGGGGTCGGTGAGCGTCACCAGTTTCTTCGGGCCGACCGTAACATGCAGATGGTTCTGGTCCCCGAGATGTTCGACCCAGTCGACGACGCCGTCGGCATGGCCGTTTGCGGTCTTCTCGATCGACAGATGCTCGGTGCGCGCGCCGATGGTCTTGGTTCCGGTCGGCGCCCCACCATCAGGCAGCAGTCCCGCTGGCAGCAGATTGATCGCCGGCTGGCCGAGCCGTGCGGCGACATGAAGGTTTGCCGGCTCGGAATAGATGGTGCGCGGCGTGCCGATCTGCACCAGCACGCCATTGTTGAGGATGCCGATGCGGTCCGCCATGGTCATCGCCTCGATCTGGTCGTGCGTGACATAGAGCATGGTGGCGCCGAGCTCGGCTTGGATGCGTTTGAGTTCGAGCCTGAGATCGGCGCGCAATTTGGCGTCGAGCGACGACAGCGGCTCGTCCATCAAATAGATCGACGGCTTGCGCACCAGCGCGCGCCCAATGGCGACGCGCTGCATTTCGCCACCCGAAAGCTTGGTCGAGCGGTTGTTCAGCTTGTGGTGGATGCGCACCATCTTCGCCACCTCTTCGACGCGGCGGCGAATCTGGTCCTCCGGTACTTTCCGCGCTGGCGAACGCAGCGGGAAGGCGAGGTTGTCGTAGACCGACAGATGCGGGTAGAGCGAATATTGCTGGAACACGAAGGCGGTGTCGCGCTCGGCCGGCGACAGCGTCGTCGCATCGTGGCCGCCAATATGGATCGTGCCGCCATCCGGCCGCTCCAGTCCGGCGATCAATCTCAGCGTCGTCGTCTTGCCGGCGCCGGTCGGGCCGAGCAGCACGACGAATTCGCCATCGGCGATGTTAAGGTCGAGGCCATCGACGGCGACATGGTCGCCGAAGCTTTTGGTCACGCCCTTGATGTGCACGTCAGCCATGCTGCGCTCTCCCTTGAGAGGCGGTATCGTGGATCGCGGTGCGCACCGCCCGACCCGAGCCCTTGTCGAACAGCGACAGCCGCGCGCTGTTCAACGTCAGCCCGACATGATCGCCGGCAGCGAGCCGGATTTCGGCCGGCACCCGCGCCTTGATGATGCCGTCCGCCGTCTCCACCGCCACGATCTGCGTCGTGCCGAGATATTCGGTGCCGTAGATGGTGCCGCGCAGTTTCGACGCATCGTCGAAACGGATGTGCTCGGGACGGATGCCGAGCGCCATGTCGGCGGGCGCAATTTCCTCGCGCACTTCCGGCACCGCCACCTTGGCGCCCTGGACGACGATTTCCTCCGCCCCCTTCGCCAGCCCGCCACCGAAGCCCAGGAAATTCATCGGCGGCGAGCCGATGAAGTCGGCGACGAACATGGTTGCCGGGCGGTCGTAGATTTCGCGCGGGCTGCCGAACTGTTCGATGACGCCATGGTTCATGACGGCGATCTTGTCGGCCATCGACATCGCTTCCATCTGGTCGTGCGTGACATAGACGGTGGTGGCGTGGATGCGGTTGTGCAGCTCGCGCAGCTCATGCACCATCAGATCGCGGAATTCGGTGTCGAGCGTGCCGAGCGGCTCGTCCATCAGGAAGCATTTTGGCCGTCGCACGATGGCGCGACCGAGCGCCACGCGCTGGCGGTCACCGCCGGCAAGGCCCGAGACCGATTTGTTGAGCAGATGGTCGATGCGCAGGAGCTTCGCCGTTTCCTCGACACGGCTTCGAATCTCGGCCGAGGGCATGCCTTGCGCGAGAAGCGGGAAGCCGATGTTCTTGCGCACGTTCATATGCGGATAGAGCGCGAACAGCTGGAAGACGAAGGCGATGTCCCGCTCCCGCGCCCGGCGCATGGTGACATCCTCGCCGCCGAGCAGGATCTGGCCGCCGGTCGGCAGTTCGAGCCCGGCGATCATGCGCAGCGTCGTGGTCTTGCCGCAGCCTGACGGCCCAAGCATCACGAAGAACTCGCCATCCTCGACGACGAAGCTGGAATCCTGCACCGCGACGAAATCGCCGAAGGCCTTTCTCAAATGTTGGACGCGGATTTCGGCCATGATTATTCCGGGAACTTCGAGACGATGATGAACATCACCGTGCCGGCGAGCATGGTGATGAAGGAGTAGGTGTAGAGCGCCAGCGCGAAGGGCTGGAACAGCATCAGGAATCCAATGGCGATCAGCGTCGTGGCGATGTTTTCCATCAGGCCGCGCCGGGCCCAGCGAGGCCAGGATGACTTTTTGGAGATGGCTGGGCGCGTCATGCGCAGCTTCCTTCCTTCTGCCCGGCAACGGGGCGAAACGGTTGCCAGGTGGTTCCCCCACTCCGTCGCTGCTTCGCAGCGCCACCTCTCCCCCCTCCGGAGGGAGAGGAAGGGAGTCTGGTTGAATGAAGTTCGCGCCCTTCCTCTCCCCCGTCGATCGGGGGGGAGGTGTCGAGCGAAGCTCGACGGAGTGGGGGTCGACCTGGCACACCACTCATTTGCGAACCGCGCCGAAAGTGATGCCGCGCAGCAACTGCTTGCGTAGCAGGATGGTGAAGACCAGGATCGGCACCAGGAAGATGGTCGTGCCGGCCGCAACCGCCGGCCAGTCCTGGCCGCCTTCGCCGATGATGGTCGGGATGAAGGGCGGCGCGGTCTGCGCCGTGCCGGAGGTCAGCAGGGCCGCGAATGCATATTCGTTCCAGGCGAAGATCAGGCAGAAGATGGCGGTCGCGGCGATGCCGGTGGTCGCTTGCGGCAGCACGGTGCGCCAGAAGGCCTGCAGCCTGGTATAGCCGTCGATCATTGCCGCTTCTTCATACTCGCGCGGGATCTCGTCGATGAAGCCTTTCAGCAGCCACACCGCGAGCGACACGTTGACCGCGGTGTAGAGCAGGATCATGCCGAGCGCGGTGTCGGACAGGCCGAGCTCGCGGTACATCAGGTAGATGGGAATGGCGACCGCGATCGGTGGCATGAAGCGCGTCGACAGGATGAAGAACAGAAGGTCATCGGCCAGCGGCACCTTGAAGCGCGAGAAACCGTAGGCCGAAAGCGTGCCGAGGAATACGGCGCAGAAGGTGGAACCGAAGGCGATGATCAGTGAGTTGACGAAGCGCGGCAGGAAATTGGACGGGCCGGCAATCACCATGTTGCGCTTGCGCGAGGTCTCGTCGCAGAAACCGGTCGCGGGTCCGAGCGAGTTGATATACTCGGGCGTTTGCCTGGTGCGCGTCGTGAACAGGTTGCAATAGCCCTCGATGCTCGGCTGGAACAGAATCTTGGGCGGATAGGCGATCGAATCCGGCGGCGTCTTGAAGCTGGTGGCGAAGATCCACAGCAACGGCACGATCGAGATCAGCGCGTAGAGCACGATGATGGTGCCGGCGATCCGCTTCGAATTGGCCGAGGGGGCGACGACGGAGTGGGCGGTGGTCAGGCTCATCTCTGCTTCACCTTGTTCAGCGCCTTGACGTAGATGTTGGCCAGCCCGAACACCGCGACGAACAGGATGATGGCGAAGGCCGAGGAATATCCGGTGCGCCAGCTCTCGAAGGCCTGCCGCTTCAGCGTGATCGAGGCGACCTCGGTGGTCGAGCCCGGCCCGCCACCGGTCAGCAGGTTGACCATGTCGAACATCTTGAAGTTCTCGATGCCGCGAAACAGCACCGCCAGCATGATGAAGGGCAGCGCCATCGGCAGCGTGATCGACCAGAACTGCCGCCAGTTGGACGCGCGGTCGACCTCGGCGGCTTCATAGATGTATTCGGGGATGGAGCGCAGGCCGGCGAGACAGATCAGCATGACATAGGGCGTCCACATCCAGGTGTCGACGATGATGATCGACCACGGCGCCAGCGACACGTTGGACAGCATCTGGATGTCGGTCGGTGGTATCCGGGTGACGAACGAGATGGCGTAGGCGAACAGGCCGATCTGCGGCTCGTAGAGGAAACGCCAGAAATTGCCGACCACCGCCGGCGACAGCATCATCGGCACCAGGATGATGGTCGTCCAGAAGGCGTGGCCGCGAAACTTCCTGTCGATCAGCCATGCCAGCGTGAAACCGATCAGCGTCTGCAGCAGGATCGTCCAGAACACGAAATGCGCCGTCGTCTGCATGGCGATCCAGATGTCCTGGTCGCCGAGGATGCGCTGGTAATTGGCGAAGCCGAGGTTCTTCACCACCTCGTTCGGGCGGTTCGCCCGGAAGTTGGTGAAGGACAGGTAGATCGCCCAGAACAGCGGGAAGATGTTGATGGCCAAGAGCAACAGGATCGTCGGCGAGATGAACAGCCAGGCGAGGCCCTTGTCGCTGATCCCCCGGACCTTGCGGGCCAACGGCTCCGGGGTCGCCCGGGCAACGTTCTCCGCAGTCCGATTGAGCATGGTGAGTCCTGCTTCGGTCACGTCAAGTCTCGACACTGGAATTTATCTGAACTGCGTCCCGTGCCAAGGGCAGCACGGGACCAAGAGCATGATGCCGAGAAGTGTGAAGCGGTTTTCGGACGACATCATGCTCTCTCTCTCTTTTTAGCCCTGAGGCGGATGATTTCTGATCGATTCGGCCTGAAAATCATCCGCCTCTGGGGTCAGGCTCGGGAGGAGCCGTTGGTCCGGTTACATCTTGCCGTCGTCCTGGAACACTTGCGTCCAGTCCTTGACCAGGCCGTCAAGCGCGTCCTTGGCCGAACCCTGGCCGGCAACGACATAGTCGTGGAAGCGCTTCTGCGACGCCTGCAGCAGCGGTGCGTAGCTCGGCTCGGCCCAGAAGTCCTTCACGATCGCCATCGAGTCGAGGAAGGTCTGTGCATAGGGCTGGCTGGACGGGAAGGCCGGGTCCTTGACCACCGCGTTCAGGCAGGAATAGCCGCCGAGCGACCACCATTTGGCCTGCACATCCTTGTTGGCGAACCACTTGATGTATTTCAGCGCCGATTCCTGCTTGTCTGAATAGGACACCACCGAAATGCCCTGGCCGCCAAGCTGCGCAAACTGGGCGCCACCGGGACCCTTCGGATTGACGAAGTAGCCGATCTTGTCGCCGCCGACATTCTCGTCCTTCTGCAGGCCGGGCCAGGTGAAGGCGAAGTTCATGTGCATGGCCACCTGACCGGATTTGAAAGCGTCGACGCCTTCGCCCATATAGCTGTTCGAGGCACCCGGAGGCGTGCAGCAATCGTAGAGCGACTTGTAGAACTCCAGGCCTTTGACCGCGTCTGGCGAATTGACGAAGCCTTCCATCTCGTAGGGCTTCTTGGGGTTTTCATACTGGAAGCCGTAGCTGTAGAGCACGTCCATGGCGCCCATGGTGATGCCTTCCGAGCCACGCTCGGTGTAGATCGAAGCGCCATAGACGGTCTTGCCGTCGATCTCGCGCTTCTGGAAGAACTCGGCGACCTGCTTCAGCTGGTCGAAGGTGGTCGGTGGGCCGAGGTCCCAACCATACTTTTCCTTGAATTCCTTCTGCAGTTCCGGCTTGGAGAACCAGTCCTTGCGGTAGGTCCAGCCGACGACGTCGCCCATGGCCGGCAGCGCCCAGTAGTTCGGCGTGTTCTTCGGCCATTCGGAATAGCCGACGACGGTTGCCGGCACGAAGTCGTCCATGCTGATCTTCTCCTTGTCGAAGAAGTCGTTCAGCTTGACGTAGTGGCCGTTCTCGGCCGAGCCGCCGATCCACTGGCTGTCGCCGATGATCAGGTCGCAAAGTTTGCCGTGCGAGTTGAGCTCGTTGAGGAAGCGGTCGGCATAGTTGGTCCACGGCACGAATTCGAATTTCATGCCGATGCCGGTTTCCTTGGTAAAATCCTTGGACAGTTCGACCAGCGCGTTTGCCGGATCCCAGGCGGCCCAGCAAAGCGTCAGGTCTTCAGCGTGCGCCGCGTTCGAGACGGCTGTCGACGCGGTAATCGCCGAGGCCAGCCCCAACGCCAGTTTCAAGCTCGATTTCATGCCTTCCTCCCATTTGCGAAACGCGCCCGGATGGCCGTTTCAAGAACCCCTCAACCCTCGCTCCTCCGAGGGGCTAAACACGGCGCGCTATGCGTCGCCAGGGCGGCGCGGTGCGCCGCAGATGTTTAGTAATTTGTTTAGTGATGCAATTTTTACTAAACAAGGCAAGCGAATTCGTCGCTGCGCCGCAACATGGCGAAACGGCGATTGAAATCGTTGGGAAATGATTGCCGGACGGCTCGCCCGGAAGTTGCTTAGCCGGGGTCGCCTATAATTTTCGTCTGCGGCGTCACCGGCCGAACAGGGGGCGCGGGCGGCAGCAGCGCGCGGATGTCGGCGAAGGGAAATGTCGGCTCGAATCGGAAGGCCTCGGCCAGGGAGCCGGGAACGCTGTTGCATTGCCCGGCGCGAAACTCATTCTGGACGCGCGCTCTGTCGACATATTGCTCCGGCCACTGCGACTGGTGCGCTCGGATCGCCTGCGTCTTGATATCGCCGTAGGCGGAAATGTCGACGTAATGCGTCGGCGCAAAGCCGGTGCCGCCCATCGTGTCGGCATGCAGCACGGGGACGCCGAACGAGGCCGCGATGCGCACGCTGTCCGATAAAGCACGATGGTCGGCGTGATAGTCGTTGGGGGCATGCGTGATCACCAGATCCGCCGCGGTCTCGCGTATCAGCGCTTTCAGCGAAGCGATCAGTGCCGCATCAGCCACCAGTTCGCCGTCGGGAAAGTCGAGAAAGCGAAGGGTTGCGCCGAGCAGCGCCGCAGCGGCCGCCGCCTCGTCGCGGCGGACACGAGCCAAAACGCTCGGGTCGCCCATGCCGCCCCTGGCGCCATCCGTGGCCACGGCAAAAGTCAGTTCTGCGCCTTGCGTGGCATAGGCAGCCAGCGTACCGAACATGAATATCTCGATGTCGTCGGGATGCGCGCCGAGCGCCAATACCTTCACTGCACTCTCCCCGGAAATGGAAAAACGTGACGAACGGAATCCTGCTCGCCCTCATCGCCTATGCAAGCTATTCGTGCAGCGATGCCGTTATCAAGAGCCTTGGCGGACAGTTCACCGTCTTCGAGATCGGCTTCTTCATCACGCTGTTTGCCGGCTGCTTCCTGTTTTTCAGCCGCCCAGTCGGTGAGCGCTGGCGCGACTTCTGGCGCACCGGGCGGCCATGGGCGGTGCAGGCCCGCGCCTGGGCCGGCATCGCCTCGGGCGTGCTCAGCGTCTACGCCTTCACCACCATTCCGCTGGCCGAGACCTATGCACTGATCTTCCTGGCGCCGCTTTGCGTTACCATTCTCTCGACCGTCATCCTGAAAGAAAAGGTCGGTCCATGGCGCTGGCTGGCGGTGGTTGCCGGCTTTGCAGGTGTCATGCTGGTGGTGCGGCCAGGTTTTCGCGAGTTGCATCTCGGACACCTTGCCGCCTTCACGGTGGCCTTCCTCGCCGCGGCCAGCGTCATCCTGATGCGGTCGCTCGCCCAGCAGGAAAAGCGCACCACCATGCTCGGCGTGCTCATCGGTTACGGGCTGCTGTTCAACGGGGCCGGCACCATCGCCACATCGTTCACCCTCCCCAACGCCATGCAGCTGCTGTGGCTGGTGCTGGGCGGCGCCTTTACCGCCGGCGGCCAATTGCTGCAGCTGCTGGCCGCCAAATACGCACCGGCCAACCGCATCGCGCCGACGCATTATTCGCAGATCGTCTGGGCGGTGATCCTTGGCGCGCTGTTCTTCCAGGAGTATCCGGACTGGATATCGCTGGTCGGCTTGGCCGTCGTCGGCGCGTCCGGCCTGCTCACCATGGTGCGCGAGGAGGTGCGGCTGGGCACGGTGCGCTGGAACCCGTTTTCACGCACAAGGCTTTGAGCCGTTGCACGGTTGTGGTGACCGCTGATATGCGGACGCAATGACGACGAGATCCTTGCCGGAGCTTCCGGTATCCGCCGTGCTGCCGGCCCTGAGCCAGGCGCTCGGCTCCGGCAACAGCGCCGTTCTGGTGGCGCCGCCCGGCGCCGGCAAGACGACGCTGGTGCCGCTGGCGCTGCTCGATGCGCCCTGGCTGGTCGCCGGCAAGATCGTCCTGCTCGAACCGCGCCGGCTCGCCGCCCGCGCCGCCGCCCGCCGCATGGCCGAATTGCTTGATGAAGAGCCTGGCGCCACCGTCGGCTATGCCATGCGCATGGAAAACCGCACATCGGCCCGGACAAAAATCCTGGTCGTCACCGAAGGCGTCCTGGCGCGCATGATCCTAGACGATCCCGAGCTGCCCGGCGTCTCGGCGGTGATTTTCGACGAATTCCACGAGCGCTCGCTCGACGGCGATTTCGGCCTGGCGCTGGCGCTCGACGTGCAGGGCGCGCTGCGGCCGGATTTGCGGCTGCTGGTGATGTCGGCAACGCTCGATGGCGCGCGCGTCGCGAAACTCCTGTCCGGCGCCCCGGTGATCGAAAGCCAAGGCCGTGCGTTCCCCGTAGATGTCAGATACGACGAGCGGCCAGCCGGCGTTCCCATCGAAGACGCCATGGCCAAGGCGATCCGCTCCGCTCTTGCCGGCGAGAGCGGCAGCGTGCTCGCCTTCCTGCCGGGACAGCGCGAGATCGAGCGCACGGCCGAGCGGCTGCAGGGCCGCCTCGGCGCCGACACCGACATCGTGCCGCTCTACGGCCAGCTCGACAACAGGGCGCAGGATGCAGCCATCAAACCGGCGCTGCCGGGCCGCCGCAAGGTGGTGCTGGCGACGTCGATCGCCGAGACCTCGATCACCATCGACGGCGTGCGCGTCGTCATCGATTCCGGCCTGTCGCGGCTGCCGCGCTACGAGCCGGCAAGCGGCCTGACCCGGCTGGAGACGGTGCGCGTTTCCAGGGCGTCCGCCGACCAGCGCGCCGGCCGCGCCGGGCGCACGCAGCCAGGCGTCACCATCCGCCTCTGGCGGGCCGAGCAGACGGCGGCCCTTCCCGCGTTCACCCCGCCCGAGATTCTGGAAGCCGACCTGTCCGGCCTGCTGCTCGATTGCGCCGCCTTCGGCGTCGCCGATCCGGCGAGCCTGTCCTTCCTCGACCCGCCGCCGGCCCCGGCGCTCAACGAGGCGAGGGCGCTGCTCATGGCGCTGCACGCCATCGACGCGGCCGGACGGCTGACGGAGCAGGGCGGCGCGATGCGCAACCTGGCGCTGCCGGTAAGGCTGGCGCACATGGTCGCCGAGGCGGCAGGCACCGGCCACGCGCTCGAGGCTGCGATGCTAGCCGTCCTGCTCACCGAGCGTGGTCTCGGCGGCGACGGCGCCGACCTCGAACGGCGCTTGATGCGCTTCCGCACCGAAAAGTCACCGCGCGCCGTTGCGGCAAGGCAGCTGGCCGAGCGGCTGGCGAAGCAGGCGGGCGGCGCCAAGAGCAGCGAAGCCGCTTCTGCCGGTCTTTTGCTCATCCACGCCTGGCCGGACCGCGTCGCCAGGGCGCGCGGCGAGCGTGGCCGTTTCGTGCTCGCCAACGGCTCCGGTGCAACGGTCGACGCCGCCGATCCGCTGGCCGGCGAGACCTGGCTGGTCGTCGCCGATCTGCAAGGCAAGGCGCAAAATGCCCGCATCACGGCGGCGGCAGCCGTCGACGAGGCCGACATCCGCGCCGCACTCTCCGACAGCATCGAGACGCGCCGCGAGACAAGCTTCGACCGCGAGCGGCGCGCGGCGCGCGTGCGCGAGACCGCCAGGCTCGGCGCCATCACTTTGTCGGAGCGCATGCTGCCCGCACCAACTGGAACAGACGCCGACCGCGCCATAACAGATGCCTTGCGCGAGCACGGCCTGTCGCTGCTGGAATGGGGCAAGGACGGCGAGACGCTGCGCCAACGGCTCGGCTGGCTGCATCGCGGCCTCGGCGCGCCTTGGCCCGATGTTTCGGAACCCGCCCTGCTCGAAGGCCTCGACGACTGGCTGCTGCCGTTCCTTTCGGGCAAGGCATCCTTCGCCGCGATCGATCCCGGCGTGCTGTCGTCAGGCCTGATGGCGCTGGTGCCGCACGAATTGCAACGCAAGGTCGGCACACTGGCGCCGACCCATTTCGACGCGCCCTCCGGCAGCCATGTGCCGATCCGCTATGACGGCGAATGGCCGGTGCTGGCCATCCGCGTGCAGGAACTGTTCGGCCTTGACCGCCATCCGGCAATCGCCAACGGCACCGTGCCGCTGACGCTCGAGCTGTTGTCGCCGGCGCACCGGCCGATCCAGACGACGCGCGACCTGCCCGGCTTCTGGCGCGGCTCCTGGGCCGATGTGCGCACCGACATGCGCGGCCGCTATCCCCGCCATGTCTGGCCGGAAAATCCGCTGCTCGCTGCGGCCACCGCCCGCGCCAAACCGCGAGGGACCTAGCGCTCGTCCTTTCCCGGCTATAATCCTTGGCCATGATCAACATCGTGCACGCGCCAGACTTCCAGCAAAGCCAGCGGCTGCGCCTCAACACGCTGATCCGGCTGCGCTGGCTGGCCATCGTCGGCCAGAGCCTGGCGGTGCTGGTCGTCGCCTATGGGCTCAAATTCCCGCTGCCGGTCAGCCTCTGCTTCGCGCTGGTCGCCTGCTCGGCCTGGCTTAACCTGGTGCTGACCTTCCGCTATCCGGCAGCGCACCGGCTGACCCCGTTCTCAGCCTTTTTCATCCTGACCTTCGACAGCCTGCAGCTTGCCGGCCTGCTCTTTTTGACTGGCGGCCTCACCAACCCGTTCTCGGTGCTGATGACCGTGCCCGTCGTCATCTCGGCGGCGTCGCTGCCGCTGCGGCTGACTGCGGTGCTCGGCGCGCTGGTCATGGCGGCGGCCACGTTGCTGGTCTTCTTCCACCAGCCGCTGCCATGGTACGAGGGCGCGCCGCTGCCCATGCCATTCATCTATGTCGCCGGCATATGGATGGCGGTGTTTTCCTCGATCGCCTTCACTGCCATCTATGCCTTCCGCGTTGCCGAGGAAGCCCGCCTGCTCGCCAATGCGCTTGCCGCCACCGAACTGGTGTTGCAGCGCGAGCAGCATCTGTCGGCTCTGGATGGGCTTGCCGCCGCCGCCGCGCACGAACTCGGCACGCCGCTCGCCACCATCGCCCTTGTCTCCAAGGAGATGGAAAAGGCACTTGGCGACGACCCAAAATACGGTGAGGACGTCAAACTTCTGCGGTCGCAGAGCGAGCGCTGCCGCGAGATCCTGAAGCGGCTGACCAGCCTGTCCTCCGAGGGTGAGGCGCATCTGTCGCGTCTGCCGCTGACTTCGCTGGTCGAGGAGGTGACGGCGCCGCACCGCGATTTCGGCATCTCGATCAAGCTTCGGCCGGGCGAGCGCGTCGGCCCCGAACCGGTAGGACGGCGCAACCCCGGCGTCATCTACGGCCTCGGCAATCTCGTCGAGAACGCGGTCGACTTCGCCCGCAACAGTGTAACGGTGCGATGGAGTTGGGACGAACTCGACGTCACCTTCTCGATCATCGACGACGGGCCGGGCTTTCCCCCCGAAATCATCGACCGCATCGGCGAGCCCTATATGTCGACGCGCCAGGGCAACGAAGCCGGCGGTGGCCTGGGCCTCGGGCTGTTCATCGCCAAGACCTTGCTCGAACGCTCCGGCGCCACGCTCGATTTCCGCAATTCGAGCGGGCTGGGCGAGGGCGCCATCGTGCAGATATCGTGGCCCCGCACCGTCTTCCTTAACCCGGAATCGGTGGGGATCTCGATGTTCGACACCGCGTAAAAGCCTTGGCGGAGGCGGCAAAATTGGACAATGGCGTTCAGGAACTATATCTGCGTAAAATTAAGGCAGCAGGATTTTTTAAGATAATGACTGGCGAAGAAGCAATTGGCGCAATGGTCGAAGGCGAGGACACCTCGCTGCTCATCGTCGACGACGACAAGCCGTTCCTGACGCGGCTGGCCCGCGCCATGGAAACCAGGGGTTTCGTGGTCGAGACGGCCGAGAGCGTCGAGGAGGCGGTGGCCAAGGCGCGCGCCCATCCGCCGGCCTATGCGGTGGTCGACATGCGGCTCGGCGACGGCAACGGCCTCGACGTCGTCGCCGCCATCCGCGAGAAGCGCGACGATGCCCGCACCGTCATCCTCACCGGCTACGGCAACATCGCCACCGCGGTGACCGCGGTGAAGCTCGGCGCCATCGACTATCTGTCGAAGCCGGCTGACGCCGACGACGTGTTTGCAGCGCTCACCCGCACCGCCGGCGAACGCGCCGCCCCCCCGGAAAACCCGATGTCGGCTGACCGGGTGCGCTGGGAACACATCCAGCGCGTCTACGAAATGTGCGACCGCAACGTGTCGGAAACCGCGCGCCGGCTCAACATGCATCGCCGCACGCTGCAGCGGATACTCGCCAAGCGCGCACCACGCTGAGGTTCACGCGCCGGCGGCGCCGGCCGCCAATTGCCGACCTCAGCGCTGCCCCTCACCTGCCTGCCGGCGTCCTCTCCCCGTATAGAGACGGGGGAGAGGGGCGCTCTCATCGCCGGCTTCGCCAATCGCCGGCGTTGCAGGAGACGACGGCGAGGCTGAAGCTGCTGTCCAGCCGATAGATGGGTAACACTTTGAACCGGATACATAGGTGACACTTCTCTCCCCCTATGCGTCCGCCGCAGCGCCAAGCGGATTGGTTGGGGCGGCGCCAACGCTGGAAACAGTTGCGCTTGCCGTGCCATCGACCTTTGCCCATCATCGGCAATAACGCCGCCGGAAAAACCGGCAACGGAGCACAGATGCGCGACAAGCAGCCGAAATCCATCCTTCGCGAATTCCTCGACGGCGAGGCGGCGGGGGGCATCATCCTGATGATTGCGGCAGCCCTTGCGCTGATCGTCGCCAATTCACCATTGGCCGAAACCTATTTCGCCGCTCTCCACGCCTATCTCGGCCCGCTCAGCGTGTCGCACTGGATCAACGATGGGCTGATGGCGGTGTTCTTCCTGCTGGTCGGCCTCGAGATCAAGCGCGAGATGCTCGACGGCCAGCTCTCGACCTGGCCGCGCCGCGTGCTGCCAGGCGTCGCCGCCGCCGGCGGCATGCTGGTTCCCGCACTGGTCTATGTCGCCATCAACCGCAACAACGCCGCCGCGCTCTCCGGCTGGGCGATCCCGACCGCCACCGACATCGCCTTTGCGCTCGGCGTGCTGTCGCTGCTCGGCAGCCGCGTGCCGGCCTCGCTGAAAATCTTCCTTACCGCGCTCGCCATCATCGACGATCTCGGCGCCGTCATCATCATCGCCATCTTCTACACAAGCGCCCTGTCGTTGGCCTATCTCGGTGCGGCCTTCGCCGTCATCGCGGTGCTCATCGTGCTCAACCGCATGCGGGTGACGACGCTGACGCCCTATCTCGTTCTGGGCGCCGTGCTGTGGGTGCTGGTGCTGAAATCGGGCGTGCATGCCACGCTGGCCGGCGTCGCGCTGGCGCTCACCATTCCGCTGAAAATCTCTGACGGCAGCGGCCACGATCTCGACCATTCGCCGTTGCACCGGCTTGAACACGGCCTGCACAAGATCGTGCCCTTCTTCGTCATCCCGATCTTCGGCTTTGCCAATGCCGGCGTGTCGCTGGCCGGCCTCAGCGCCTCTGCCCTGGTCGAGCCGCTGACGCTCGGCGTTGCCGCTGGCCTGGTGCTGGGGAAGCTGGTCGGCGTCTTCGGCTCGTCCGCGCTTGCCATCCGGCTCGGCTTCGCCGACCTGCCGGTCAATGCCGGCTGGCTGCACATGATCGGCATTTCGCTGCTCTGCGGCATCGGCTTCACCATGAGCCTGTTCATCGGCCTGCTCGCCTTCGCCAACGACATGGCGCTGCAGGACGCCGTCAAGGTCGGCATCCTGGCGGGGTCCTTCGTTGCAGCGCTGCTGGGTGCCGCCGTGCTCCTGATGGCGCCGGCGGCAGGGGTGGAGGAGGTGGTGGAGTAGGTGTTCTTGGGTTCCTCGCCCCCGCAAAGCGGGGCGAGGAACTTGAGCTTCGTCTACTCGCTCTCTCCCGCCAGCGCCGGCACCGCCACACCCGCCAGCTCCGCCGCCAGCAGCCGCGCCGCACCCGCCCGTGCAATGCGCAGCATCAGCGCCTTGCGCGTTGCTGCGGCCATGCGGTGCTCGGGCGCATCGCGCAGAATCTCGGCGCCGTAGCCGTCGGACAGGATGAAGCCGCATTCCTCCGGAAAAATATCCGAGGGCACGCCGGGATGCGTGGCGAAGAAGAAGCGGTCGGAGTGCAGCCGGTAATCAGGCCATTTGCGGTCGACGCGAAAATCCTCGATCGAGGATTTGATCTCGATGATCCAGATGTCGCCCTGCCTGGTCAGCGCCACAAGGTCGGCGCGCCGCCCGGTGGCCAGCGACAGTTCGGGCAGCACATGCATGCCCATTTGCATCAACAGCCTCTGCACGCCGCGCCGCACCAGCATGGCGCGTTCGGACTGGCGGCCGTCGATGAGGGGATTGAGGGGAATCGGCGAAATGATCGGCATGGCACCCACCATGCCAGATTTTGTTCACGGTTTGAACCCTGTGTGACCATGGCGATCGTATGGTTGACAAACCCATAGGCGAATTTTCTCTCGCAATGATAAGAAGCACGGTCCTTGGCACGAGGGGAGACACCATGGGGTTTTTGGGATTCATCAACCGGCTTTTCCCCGCGACCGAAGAGTTGCGCCGGTACTCAGCGATCGCGGGTCCCTATTCATTCATGTTTCTGGTGAAGCGCATCTCAGCCGAAAACCGGAAATTCGTACGCTTCCGCCTCAGCCATATGGGAGCGGTCCAGGATAGTTACACATTCAGCGTCGAGGAGTTCGGTTCCCTCGTTGATGCCGTCCTGAAGACAAAGGCAGAGCTAGATGACCCACTGCTCACGAGCGCTACCCAGCCGTAGGGGAATGGCGGCAATTATACGGTTGACAGAACTGAGGCTACGACTTGATCCGAGCGCCTTCCGCGATCGCACCATATCTGTATCGGCGCGGTCTGGTATTGCTCCGGAACGCCCCTGCGTCCGCCGATCAACTTCCGTTCTTAGCTATAAGGCGGCCGGACTAAAGTCTTGCGCCGGGAGCGCAAAGGTCTGATGTAACCGCTTTGGTTCCGTTCTTGTCCCTTGGACGTTCCCGTATTTTAGTCAGTCGAGATACTACCTATATGGCCGAAGCCGGCCTGTTCTCGAGCAGCGCAGCCCCCGCAATGTCATCCAAAATCGGGCAATCCGGCCGGTCGTCACCATGGCAGGCCTGGATCAGCGTCTGCAAGGTCGTGCGCATCGACTGCAGCTCGCGCACTTTTTCCTCGATGGCGCTGACATGGGCGGCGGCGATCTCGCGCACATCGTGGCTGGCGCGGCTGCGGTCCCGGTAGAGCGCCATCAGCTGGCGGCAATCGTCGATTGAAAAGCCGAGGTTGCGGGCACGGCGCAGGAAGGCCAGCCGATGGATGTCGTCGCTGGAATAATCGCGATAGCCATTGCCGGCGCGCGCCGGCGCGATCAGGCCGATCTCTTCATAGTAGCGGATGGTCTTGGCCGGCAGGCCGGACCGCGCCGCGGCATCGCCTACATTCATTGTGATTCCTCGATGTGGTTCCCTGTTTCTAGGCTATCCGACAGGGCCGCCCATTGTTTTTCCTTCACAATCCCGTGAGTCCTGTTGCCGAAATGCCATAGTTGACGGCTTACCGGCACGTAAGCTCCTGCATATAGGCATCGCGCGCTTGGCAAGCAAAGCAAATGCCAGCATGAATGATTTCAGGAAAAGCGGCCGTAACGTGTCGCGACATCTTGGCGGGGCATCGGACCATTTCATGCGCATGAAGTCATTTGCAATCGTCGCCGCACTTGCGTTGTCGGCCGCGATCTCGGGTTGCAGCACGATCGGCTCGCAACTGTTCACCAACAACTACGGTTCGGTGAACGATGCAGGCTACCAACTGCCGCGCATCCCGATCGAGAGGGTGCCGCTGAAGTACCACCGGCAAGAGGTGAACTACGACACCTCGGAAAAGCCGGGCACCATCGTCGTCGATACCCAGAACAAGTTTCTCTACTTCGTCGAAGGCGACGGCCGGGCGATCCGCTACGGCATCGGCGTCGGCCGCGAAGGCTTTGAATGGCACGGCACCGCCCATATCGCGCTGAAGCGCGAATGGCCGACCTGGACGCCGCCGCGGCAGATGATCCAGCGCCAGCCGGAGCTAGCGAAGTTCGCGAGCGGCATGGAGCCGGGCTTGAAGAACCCGCTCGGCGCGCGCGCCATGTATCTGTTCAACAAGGGCGGCGACATGGGCTACCGCCTGCACGGCAGTCCGGAATGGAATTCGATCGGCAAAGCGATGTCGTCAGGCTGCATCCGGCTGATGAACCAGGACATCATCGACCTCTACGACCGCACTTCGGTCGGTGCCAAGGTCATCGTGATGTAGGACCTTGATCCGGAACCGAGGTCCACGAAAGCGAAAAGTGGAACCGGTTTTCGGGAAGATCAAGGTCAAGATAGGCGTTACCCTTCGTACGCGGACCGTCTAGGCAACAACGGACGTCCAAAACAGAAAACCGGGCAATCTGGCCCGGTTTTTTGTTGCTCGCTCGAATGCGTGAAGGGGTCTTAGGAGACCTGCTCGACCTGCTGTACTTCCGGCACGAAGTGGCGGAGCAGGTTCTGGATGCCGTGCTTCAGCGTCGCCGTCGAGGACGGGCAGCCGGCGCAGGCGCCCTTCATGTGCAGGAACACGGTGCCGTTCTCGAAGCCGCGGAAGGTGATGTCGCCGCCATCCTGGGCAACCGCCGGGCGCACCCTGGTGTCGAGCAATTCCTTGATGGTGATGACCAGTTGCTCATCGGCCTTGTCGTAGAATTCGCCGGTCTGGCTGGTCTCGGCAGCGGGGCCGGCGTTGACCATGACGGGCGCGCCCGACATGAAATGCTCCATGATGGCGCCGAGGATGGCCGGCTTCAGGTGCTGCCAGTCCGGGCCGTCCTTGGTCACGGTGATGAAGTCATAGCCGAAGAAGACGCCGGTCACGCCGGGGATCTCGAACAGGCGGCCGGCCAGCGGCGAGGCGCTGGCTGCACTGTCGGCGTCGCGGAAATCGGCGGTGCCTTCGACAAGCACTTCCTTGCCGGGCAGGAACTTCAGCGTTGCCGGGTTCGGCGTCGATTCGGTCTGGATGAACATGGCCGTCTCCGTGCCCCAGTCGGGCAGCTAGTTTGGAATAGTTCTAAATAGGCTCAATCTGCTGGACATTCAAGCGAAACGCATCGCTCAAAATGGCTGGCTGGCGGAATGTTTTTACTGGCTGGGGATGAATCCCGCGCGGGCTATAAATCCAGGATCGTGATGTTATCCGAACCGCTTCACACTTTCCGGCATCACTCTCTATGCGAGGCTGTCGATCTCCTCGTCGGAAAGGTTCTGCGGCACCACTGTGACGGGAATAGGGAAGGCGGCGCCCTTGCCGGCAACAGCCCCGACCAGCGGCCCGGGTCCTTCCTTGCCGGCACCTGCCGCCAGCACCAGGATGGCGATGTCCTGGTCTTCCTCGATCAGCTTGTGGATCTCCTCGGTCGGCTTGCCTTCGCGCACCACCATCTCGGGCTCGATGCCGAGCTTCTGGCGCACCTTGTTGGCGTAGCCGTCGAGTGCCGCGCGCGCCGTGGCGTTGGCTTCCTCGCGCATGATCTTCTCGACGCCCAGCCAGTGCTGAAAGTCGTCCGGTGTGATGATGTAGAGCAGCACCAGCGTGCCGCTGGTGCTCTGCGCCCGCTTGGAGGCGTACGCGACGGCGCGCTCGCACTCCGGCGTGTCGTCGATGATCGTCAGGAATTTCCTGCGATGGCCGGCTTCGCGACTGAGGCGTTTGGAGACCATGTCTATCTACTCGATGTTTTCGGCCGCAATCTGCCACCGCGACAGACCGGCGGCAAGCCGCCGGCCTTGGGCCAGAATGGTGCGGTGCACTGACGGTAGGATCAGCCCTGCAACAGGCCTATAATGTCGCGTACCGTCTTCATCGTGGTCTCAGCCAGCGCGCCGGCGCGTTCGCCGCCGTCTCTCAGCACCGCGTCGACATGGGCGCGGTCGCCTTCGATGCGGCGCATCTCGCCGGCGATCGGCGCCAGTTTTTCCACGGCAAGGTCGGCAAGCGCCGGCTTGAACACGGAAAACTGCTGGCCGCCGAACTCCTTCAGCACGTCCGCCTTCGACATCTCGGCCAGCCCGGCATAGATGCCGACCAGGTTTTCCGCTTCCGGGCGGCTTTCCAGGCCGTCGACTTCGCTTGGCAACGCTTCCGGGTCGGTCTTGGCCTTGCGGATCTTCTTCGAGATGGTGTCGGCATCGTCGGTCAAATTGATACGCGACAGGTCGGACGGGTCCGACTTCGACATTTTCTTCGAACCGTCGCGCAGGCTCATGATGCGCGCCGCCGGCCCGCCGATCACCGGTTCGGTTATCGGGAAGAACCCGTTTACCGTCTCCTCGCCGACCTGCATCTCGACGCCGACGCCAAGGCTGGCGATGCGGCTCGAAAAGTCATTGTTGAACTTTTGCGCGATGTCGCGGGTCAGCTCCAGATGTTGCTTTTGATCCTCGCCCACCGGCACATGGGTGGCGCGGTAGAGCAGGATGTCGGCCGCCATCAGTGAGGGATAGGCTAGCAGGCCCAGCGAGGCATTTTCGCGGTCCTTGCCGGCCTTGTCCTTGAACTGCGTCATCTTGTTCATCCAGCCGATGCGCGCCACGCAGTTGAAGATCCAGGCAAGCTCGGCATGCTGCATCACCCGCGACTGGTTGAAGACGATGTGCTTCTTCGGGTCGATGCCGGAGGCAAGGAAGGCCGCGGTGATCGAGCGGGTCTGGTCGGCGAGGTCGTCATGGACGAGCTGTGCCGTCAGCGAATGCAGGTCGACGACGCAATAGATGCAGTCTGACGTGTCCTGCAGGGCGACGAATTTCTTGATGGCGCCGAGATAGTTGCCGAGATGCAGATTGCCGGTCGGCTGTACCCCGGAAAAGACGAGCTGTTTGAAGGCGGTCATGATGTCCTCATGGCTTGTGGAGGGCCGTATAAGCGTGATTCCGAAAAGTTGCAGACTTTTCGGAGCCAATCACGCGGCTGGAAACCACGCGCGGCGAAAGTCTTGCGACGGCGCGCTTATGGACGAAGGGGCGGAGAGGATCAAGACCGGTGTTGCTGTTAGCTCGCCCGGACTATTCGTCCAGATCGGCGTTTGGCGCTGGCGCCGCTGCCTTGCCCGAGCCGCGTTTCACATTGCGCCGGATCATGCCGAAATCGGCGCCGCCGGTGGCAAAGGCCGTGATGAAGTAGAGCAGAGCGCCGCCGGCTACCAGCGCCAGCAGCGTCGTTGCCTTGATCACCAGTGGCGAGCCGGGGCCGAGCCTGACGGCCAGCCAGTGCTCGGCGAAATAGAGCGCCACCGCCATCACCGCAGCCGACAGCACCAGGCGCGGAATGCGCTTCAGCAATGGCACGTCGCGGCCCCAATGGCCACGTCGGATCAGCACCGCAAGCAGCATCACCGCGTTGACCCAGCCGGCGACGGCCGAGGCCACCGCAATGCCGGGCGCGCCCATTTTCGGGAACAGCGTCAGCGCGGTGATCACGTTCACGCCGACCGAGATGGCGGCGAACATCATCGGCGTGCGCGTGTCCTCGCGGGCGAAATAGCCGGGAGTGAAGGCCTTGATCAGCACGAAGGCCGGCAGGCCGAGGCCGAAAATCGCCAGGATCGCGGCCACGGTCGGCGTCGAGCCGTTGGCGGCGAAGGCGCCGCGCTCATAGACCAGCCGCACGATCGGCTCCGCCATTACCCAAAGGGCCGCCGCCGCCGGCAAGGTCATGAACAGGGTGAACTCGACCGAGCGGTTCTGCAGATTGGCTGCCTCGACCAGATTGCCCGATTTCAGCGCCCGCGACAGCTCCGGCAACAGCACGATGGCCACCGCGACGCCGACGACGCCGAGCGGCAGCTGGTAGATGCGGTCGGCGTAAGCAAGCGACGACACGGCGCTGTCCTGCGCCGACGCGATCGCCGTGCCGATCAGCTGGTTGATCTGGGTGATGCCGCCGGTGATCGCCGCCGGCAGCGCCAGGATCAGCAGGCGCTTGACGTTGGGCGTCATCTTCGGCCGGCGAAAACCGATGGCGATGCCGGCATTGCGCACAGCCACCCAGACAATGGCGAGCTGTACCAGCCCCGCCGCCAGCACGCCCCAGGACAGGCTGAAACCAACCTCACGGGCATCCATGCCGTGGTACCAGGCGTAGCCGAGCACGCTAATCAGGATGATGTTGAGGAATGCGGGCGCCACGGCAGCCGCGAAATAGCGGCGCAGCGAATTCAGCATGCCGGCCATCATGGCTGCGAGCGACATGCAGATGAGATACGGGAACATGATCGTCGCCAGCAGGACGGTCGTCTCGAATTTGCCCGGCGTGTCGGCAAAGCCCGGCGCCACGAGATAGCGCACGATCAGCGGCATCGCCAATTCCATGACGATGGTCAGCGCCAGAAGTGCGGTGAACAGGACGCCGAACACTTCCTCCGAAAAGCGCTTGGCGCCGTCGGTGCCGTGAGTCTCGATCTCCTTGGCAAACAGCGGCACGAAAGCGGCGTTGAAGGCGCCTTCGGCAAACAGCCGGCGAAACGTGTTGGGAAACTGAAAGGCGGCGTTGAAGGCGTCCGCCACCGGCCCGGTGCCGAGTGCGGCCGCCATCAGCATTTCGCGGCCAAAGCCAAGGGCGCGGCTCATCAGCGTGCCGGACGCAACCATGGCGAATTTCTTGACGAGGCTCATGCGCGGGGAGATTGCCTGGATGATTGGGACAAAGGGGGTGATTGGGACAAAGTGATGGTCACTCGGCCGCCGCCTTGGCCTTGCCGCCGCGCTCTGGGACAACGCCTTCAAGCGCCGCGATCAGCCTGGCGTGGATGGTGGCGGTGCGTGCCGGGTTGTCGATCTTCTGCCCCGTAAGGTCGGTGACATAGAAAGTGTCGATCACCTTCTCGCCGAAGGTGGTGATGTGAGCCGAGGCGATGTCGAGCGAGAGATCGGACAACGCACTGGTGATTTCCGACAACAGCCCAGGCCGGTCCAGTCCCTCGACCTCGATCACCGAAAACCGGTTCGACAGCGTGTTGCGGATTTCGGCGCGCGGCGGAATCTTGAACACCTTGGCGCCGCGCCGCGGCCGGGTGCGCTTCTCGATCATCTCCGGCAGCCAGCTCTTGCCCGACAGCACGTCCTCGATCAGCCGGCCGACGCGCTCGGCGCGACGGCGCTCATCCTCATCGCGGTCGAATTCCCGTGAGATCAGGATGATGTCCAGCGCGCGGCCGTCGGACGTGGTGAAGATCTGCGCGTCGACGATGTTGCCGCCGGCGCCGGCACAGGCGCCGGCAATAACCGAAAGCAGGCGCGGATGGTCCTGCGCCAGCACGGTGATCTCGGTCACCGCCTCGAATTGGTGAGTCCTGACCACGGTGGCGAGCTTCTTGCCTGCCGCGTCGGCTTCGCGAATGAATTCGGCATGGCGCAGCTGATCGGGGAGGTCGACCGTCAGCAGATAGTTCTCGTAATGCAGGCCGACATAGCGCTTGCGGGCCTTGTCCGGCCAATCGGCCAGCGCCTCGGCCAGCCGCTCGCGCGCCGCCGCCGTCCGCTTGGCGCGCGACACTTCCGAGAAGCCGCCGGTCAAAAGCAGTTCGGTCTCGTAGTAGAGCGTGCGCAGGAGCTGGCCCTTCCAGCCGTTCCACACGCCCGGCCCGACACCCCTGATGTCGCAGACGGTCAGGATCAACAGCATTTTTAGCCGCTCAACCGATTGCACGATCGAGGCGAAATCCTCGATCGTCTTGCGGTCGTTGAGGTCGCGCGTCTGCGCCGTCATCGACATCACCAGATGGTTCTCGACCAGCCAGGCGACTGTCTCGGTGTCGGCCGCCGACAGCCCCATATGCGGGCAGATGCGGCGCGCGATCCGGGCGCCGGCCTCTGAGTGATCCTCCGGCCGGCCCTTGGCGATGTCGTGCAGCAGCACCGCGACATAGAGCGCCTCGCGGCTCTTCTCTAGCCCCGGCATCAGCGTGTGCGAGAGCGGATGCACCTTTTCGCCGTCGCCGCGCTCGATCTCGGCCAAGACGCCGATGCAGCGGATCAGGTGCTCGTCCACCGTATAGTGGTGGTACATCGAGAACTGCATCATGGCGACTATTCTGCCGAAATCGGGGATCAGCCTGCCGAGCAGGCCGGCCTCGTTCATGCGCCGCAAATTAAGCTCGGCATTGCGGTCCGAGGTCAGGATGTCGAGGAACAGCCGGTTGGCCTCCTCGTCGCGCCGCAGCGACTTGTTGACCAGACCGAGCGAGCGGGTGAGCAGCTTCAGCGCATCGGGATGGAACTCCAGCCCGTGCTTGTCGGCGAACCAGAACAGCCTGAGCAGATTGACCGGGTCGCGCTCGAACACGCTGTCGTCGGCGACGTTGATGCGGTGATTGTCGACAATGAAGTCCGACGTGCCTGCCAGCTTGCGCTTGCGGCGCTGGAAGGTGAGGAAGATGCGGTTGAAGCCGGGCACATGCTTGGCCTGCTCTTCCTCGAGCGCGGCGCAGAAGATGCGGGTGAGGTCGCCGACATCCTTGGCGACGAGGAAGTAATGCTTCATGAAGCGCTCGACCGCCGACAGACCGGGATGGGTGGTGTAGCCCAGCCGTTCGGCGATCTCGCGCTGGATATCGAAATGCAGCCGTTCCTCTGGCTTGCCGGTGAGGAAATGCATGTGGCAGCGCACCGCCCACAGGAAGTCTTCGGCCTTCTGGAATTCGCGGTACTCGGCCTCGGTGAAGACACCTTTCTCGACCAATTCCTCGCCGGTGCGCACGCGATAGAAGTATTTGGCGATCCAGAACAGCGTCTGCAAATCGCGCAGGCCGCCCTTGCCGTCCTTGACGTTGGGCTCGACCAGATAGCGGCTTTCGCCGGCCTTGGCATGGCGATCGTCGCGTTCGGCGAGCTTGGCCTGCACATATTCCGGTCCGGTGGTGCGCACCACTTCATGGTCGAAGCGAGCGAGCAATTCGTCGAAGAGCTTCTGTTCGCCCCACAGGAACCGCGCTTCCAGGATCGTGGTGCGGATGGTGATATCGCTGCGCGACAGCCTGAGACACTCGTCGATGTTGCGGGTGGCGTGGCCAACCTTCAACCCGAGGTCCCACAGCATATAGAGCATATATTCGACGATCTGTTCGCCCCACGGCGTCTGCTTGTAGGGCAGCAGGAACAACAGGTCGATGTCGGAGCCCGGCGCCAGCGTGCCGCGGCCATAGCCGCCGACGGCGACGACCGCCATGCGCTCTGCGGTCGAGGGGCTTTTCACCCGGTAGACGTGGGTCGCGGCGAACTCGTAGAGGGCGCGGATGATCTCGTCCATCAGATGCGACAGCCGGGCGGCGCAGGCCGTGCCGCTGCCATCGTCCATCAGCATGCGCTCGGCAACCTTGCGGCCCTCGGTCAGCCGATCCTTCAGCAGCCGGAGCGCACCGACGCGCGCGCCGGGCTCGATGCCGCTGGCCGCCGAGATCAGCGCCGTCATGTCGCGGCGCAAAGCCTCGCTGTCGATCAGCGCGTCGAGCTTGAGGGAGATTTTTGCCATGGATTGCCGGTGGGCCTCGCCTTTGCGCGGCGTCTATAGCGCGTTTTCACGGCGCTGTGTATGGGGCGGACGGACGCGTCGGCCGCGATACCAGAAAGGGATGATCATCTCGCGCCGGAGCCGGAAGAGATCGGCGATCTGCCGCGTCAACCGCCTGGTCTCGATCCTTACCTTGGCGGTGATTGGCCTGGGGCGCCGTTTACCTATCCCGCTTGCCACCCATTCCTCTGTTCGCTCCTGCTTGAGCAGGCTTGGCAATCTCACCGGACTGTCGCCGAGGAATTGTGCCTGCAGGCACAATGCTGGGACGAGTTGGTAAATGACCTTGTCGGACGAGGTAGCAAAACGCGGATTGAAGATGAGGTGATCGACGGGAATGCTGATCTCATTCGTTGCCGCAAGAAGGTCCCGCGCGGCCTGTCTGGACAGGATGTATCCCGCCGTACCGATATGGAGCCCGTGCAGTCTGCTCGCAGAAAAACCGTGGCCGCAGGCAACTTGCTTGCGTGAAATTACGGTCCGGTTGAAGAACGTTTCCAACTTGACGATGTCCGCATCGGCGGGAATCCAGCCCGCATCGGCAAGCAAAGCGCCGGCTTTGTCCGGGAAAACGACATCGTCCTCGAAAATCGCGGCGTAAGCATCCTCACCTGCAGCGATCGTCGACCAACACTGTTGGTGGCTGAGCAGGCAGGCAATCTCGGCGTCGGCCAGGCGCAAATGCTTCTTGCCCTGCGGCATTTCGGCCAGATCCGGCCGATCTCGCGCATCGATGGCGGCGACCCGCTCGAAGGCGATGCCGATGCGCGCGAACTCCGCCGTTACATGGGCGAGGCGATCGCGGGACCGATCGAGATTGATAATCAGGCATTTCATTTGGGTGGGATCGATGCAGTGGGACGCGCGTCCATAGCATGGGAACAAAGTTGCGTAAGCGATTTTCCCTCGATGTGCGCGATGACGGCCACGATCGAAAAGTGGAAATCGCCCCTTGACCTTCCAGTTACTGGAAGCACTACCTCCTCACCCAGACAGATATAAGGCACTTTTCGATGGCGCATTCCGAGCATCACCACCACGCGCACGCGGCCGATGGCAACTGCTGTACGGCAAAGGCTGCTGAGCCGGCCGCCGAAGCAGTGGTGCGCGATCCGGTCTGCGGCATGAGCGTCGATCCGGCAGCCGGTAAGCCGACGGCCGAGCATGGCGGCCGTCTCTTTCACTTCTGCAGCGAGGGTTGCCGTACGAAATTCGTCGCCGGGCCCGAAAAATACCTGACCGCCACCGACCCCGTCTGTGGCATGAGTGTCGACCGCGCTACCGCCAGGCATTTTTTCCGCCACGAAGGCCAGGGTTTCTATTTCTGCTCGGCCGGCTGCCGGGCGAAGTTCGAGGCCGAGCCGCAAAACTATCTCGGTGACAGGCCGACGCCGTCGCCAGTGCGGAAAGGCACGCAATACACCTGCCCGATGCATCCCGAAGTGATAAGAGACAAGCCCGGCTCCTGCCCGATCTGCGGCATGGCGCTTGAGCCGATGGGCGTTCCCACTGGCGATGAGGGCCCGAACCCCGAACTGGTAGACTTCACCAGACGGTTCTGGGTCAGCGCGGTGCTGTCCCTGCCGCTGCTGATCGTTGCCATGGCGCCGATGCTCGGCCTGACGTTCCAGGCGTTTGTCGACGGGCGAACGATGGTCTGGCTGGAATTGGCGCTGGCCAGCCCCGTCGTGCTGTGGGCGGCATTCCCGTTCTTCCATCGCGGCTGGGAGTCGCTGGTCAACCGCAGCCCCAACATGTGGACGCTGATCTCGCTCGGTGTGGGTGCGGCCTACCTCTACAGTGTCGCCGCCACGCTGTTTCCCAACATCTTTCCGCATCAGTTCCGTGGCCATGGCGGCACCGTCCCGGTCTATTTCGAGGCAGCTTCCGTCATCGTCGCGCTGGTATTCCTCGGTCAGGTGCTCGAATTGCGGGCGCGCGAAAAGACCGGCTCGGCCATCCGTGCGCTGCTCGACCTGGCGCCGAAGACGGCACGGCTGATCGGGGAGGACGGCTCCGACACCGACGTGCCGCTCGTTGCGGTCAAGGCCGGCGACCACCTGCGCCTCCGTCCGGGCGACGCCGTGCCGGTCGACGGCACTGTAACGGAAGGCCGTTCCTCCATCGACGAATCGATGATCTCGGGCGAGCCGCTGCCGGTCGAAAAAACGAAAGGCGATGCCTTGACCGGCGGCACGCTCAACAAGAACGGTTCGCTGATCATGCGCGCCGAAAAGGTCGGCTCCGAAACGACGCTTTCGCGCATCGTCGAGCTGGTCGCAAAGGCGCAGCGTTCGCGCGCGCCGATTCAAGGTTTAGCCGACCGCGTCTCCTTCTACTTCGTGCCGGCCGTCGTGCTGGTCGCGCTCATGGCCTTTGCCGCCTGGGCGATCTTCGGTCCCGAACCCAGCTTGATCTTTGCCATCGTCTCGGCGGTCTCGGTGCTGATCATCGCCTGCCCCTGCGCGCTCGGCCTGGCGACGCCGATGTCGATCATGACTGCCACCGGGCGCGGGGCGCACGCGGGCGTGCTGATCAAGGACGCGGCCGCGCTCGAGCGCTTCGCTTCGGTCGACACGTTGATCGTCGACAAGACCGGCACCTTGACCGAAGGCAAGCCTCGCTTGACCGATGTCGTCGCTGCCGAAGGCCTGTCTGAGAATGAATTGCTGGCGCTCGCCGCCGGCCTGGAAAAAGGCTCGGAGCATCCGCTGGCCGAGGCCATTGTCGGCGGCGCCGGCGAACGCGGCCTGACGCTCGTTGAGGCCGGCGGCTTCGACGCCGTCACCGGCAAGGGCGTATCCGGCACGGTGTCTGGCAGGAAGGTTTCGCTCGGCAACGCCGCCATGATGGCCGATGTCGGCATCGACACCGCTTCCCTGTCGGCCAGGGCCGAGGCGCTGCAGGCAGAAGGCAAGACGGCGATGTTCGTTGCGGTGGACAAAAAACTGGCCGGCATTGTCGCGGTCGCCGATCCGGTCAAGGCAACGACAGCCGAGGCGATCAGGGCGCTGCACGACAGAGGCTTGCGGATCATCATGGCGACCGGCGACAATGAATGCACGGCGCGCGCCATCGCCAAAAGCCTTGGCATTGACGAGGTGCGCGCCGGCCTGCTGCCGGAACAAAAGGCAGCCCTTGTCGAGGAGTTGCGTGCGAAAGGTGCCGGCGTAGCCATGGCCGGCGACGGCGTCAACGATGCGCCGGCCCTGGCCAGCGCCGATGTCGGCATCGCCATGGGCACCGGCGCCGATGTCGCTGTCGAGAGCGCCGGCATTACGCTGGTCAAGGGCGATCTCAACGGCATCGTCAGGGCCCGAACGCTCGCCCAGGGGACGATCCGCAACATCCGCCAGAATCTGTTTTTCGCCTTCCTCTACAATGTGCTTGGCGTGCCGGTTGCCGCCGGCGTGCTCTATCCGCTCACCGGCACGCTTTTGTCGCCGATGCTGGCGGCGGCGGCCATGAGCCTGTCTTCGGTTTCGGTCATCGCCAACGCATTGCGGCTGCGGACGTTGAAACTCTGAGCAAAGCCCCCAGATACGAATATCAATCAACAGGAGATCATGGATGACCTTGGCTAAGAAGATCGTGCTTTTGATGATGGCGGCGGGAATGCTGCTTGCCGTTTTCCTCGAAAGCGTCCCGGCGCAATCCGAAGAGATGAAACACGACATGGGCGCGATGGGCGCGCAAGGTCCTTCGACCGACGGCTACAAGGCGGCGATGGACAAGATGCACACCGACATGATGATCGAATATTCCGGCAATGCCGATGTCGATTTCGTGCGCGGCATGATCCCGCATCATCGGGGCGCGATCGACATGGCCAAGGTGGAACTCGCCAATGGCAAGGATCCCGAAATCCGCAAGCTGGCCGAAGATGTCATCGCCGCGCAGGAAGCCGAGATCGCCAAGATGCAGGCCTGGCTCGCCGCCCATCCGGCGAAGTAAGGCAGCAACGGCCATGCCGGAGAGATTCATTCTGGATTTCTCTCCGTGCTTGTGATGCCATTCGCATCGATTACACGGCGCCAGGAGCCCACATGCCATCGACGATAAGAGCCACCACACTGCCTTCGGGCGAGGCCGTCCAGGTGCTGGGACAGGGCACATGGAAGATGGGCGAGGATTCCCGCCGCCGCGCCGGCGAGGTCAATGCCCTGAAGCTCGGGCTGGACCTCGGCATCACGTTGATCGACACCGCTGAAATGTATGCCAGCGGCGGCGCCGAGGAGGTGGTAGCGGAAGCCATTGCCGGGCGCCGCGACGAACTCTTTCTTGTCTCCAAGGTATTGCCGTCCAATGCCTCGCGCGCCGGCGTGGCGCGGGCCTGCGAAAACAGCTTGAAGCGCCTGCGCACCGACCGCATCGATCTCTATCTCCTGCACTGGCCGGGCAGTGTGCCTCTATCTGAAACCGTCGAGGCTTTCGAGGCGCTGAAGGAGGCCGGCAAGATACGCCACTGGGGTGTCAGCAATTTCGACACCGACGAAATGGAGGAGCTGACCGGCCTGTCGTCTGGCAATCATGTCCAGACCAACCAGGTGCTCTACAATCTGTCGCGGCGCGGCCCCGAATTCGATCTCGCACCGTGGAGCCGGCAGCGCGGCATCCCGCTGATGGCCTATTCGCCGGTCGAGCAGGGCGCGCTGGCGCGCAATTCCAGGCTGGAAACCATCGCCGCCCGCCACAACGCCACGGCAGCACAGATCGCGCTTGCCTGGGTGATGGCGCAGCCCGGTGTCATCGCCATCCCGAAGGCGAGCAGCCAGGAGCATGTCCGCCAGAATGTTGCCGCGCTCGACATCGAGCTGACGGCCGAAGACCTCGCCGAACTCGACCGCGCCTTTCCACCGCCGACGCGCAAGCGCGGGCTGGAGATGATCTAGATTGGAACGGGTTTCGACCGGGTATCATCATACGGCGTATAGAGTCGGAGCCATGACGGTCACGTCGCTGCGCGACGGTTACGTCGACATGCCAATCAGGCGGCTGCGCCAGCCCGGAGACCGGACATTCGGTGACAACCTGCCCTCGCATGTACCGCTCGTCGACGGTGCGCTCAGGCTGTCGGTCAACGCCTTCGCCATCGATGACGGCGACGACATCACGCTGATCGACACAGGGGCTTCGAACGCCTGGCACCCGACAATGGGGCACCTGCCCGAGGCGCTGCGCGAGGCGAAGATCGCCACCGACCGGATTCGGACTGTTGCTTTCACCCACACCCATCTCGACCATATACACGGGCTCATCCTTGCCGATGGTGGCGACGGCTTCCCGCAGCTCTCTCGCCTGCTTGTCCCGCGCGCTGAGCTCGGCATGTTTCGCGACGTGGCGAGGCTGGAATGCTTCCACGATCGCGCCCAGCCTCTCGATGCTGGACAGCGCGTCAGCGCTGACATCGATACGATCGGCTCCGCTGGCCATGAAGCCGGCCACACTTGCTTTCGCGTTGTGAGCGCAGGCGAAACACTGTTGATCTGGGGCGACATCGTACATGTGCCGTCGCTTCAATTCGCTCGACCCGAGATCACGTGGGAATTCGACGCAGACCAGCAGCAGGCGAGGGCAAGCCGGTTGCAAATGCTGGCGCTTGCGGCCAACAACGACTGCTACGTCGCCGGCGCGCATCTTGATTCGCCCGGCGTCGGCCGGGTTTTTCGAACCGAGACGGCTTTCCGCTTCGAGCCCTTGTAGCACTCTAGCCGAGCGCCGCCCGCGCCCGTCGCAACGCGCGCGAAAACACTGCGGTGTCGTCGAAGGCGCGCGCCAGCGTGAGCGCGCCCTGGATGGCGCCGACCGTTTCTTCGGCGAGTTCGTCCGCCCTGGCAGCGCTGTGCCCGCTTCGGGTCAGCGCTTCGGCAAGATGCGCCACCCAGCGGCCGAAATAGCTTTTGATCGCAATGGCGAAGAGGTCGCGGGATTCGTCCAGCGCGAAGGCGCCGATCAGGCACACCCGGCGTCCCGAGCGGAAATAGCTGTCGGTCGCTTCGAACATCCGATCGATACCCGTGCGAGGGTAGGCCCTGTCCTGCAACGGCACGAAGACATTCTCCTCGAACCAGCCATTTATATGGGCAATGACAGCCGCCGCCATCTCTTCCTTGCCGCCGGGGAAGAAGTGGTAAAGGCTGCCTTTGCCTAGGCCGGTCGCCGCACCGATCCGCGCCAGGCTCGCCCCTTCATAGCCGTGTTCGCGGAAAACCTCGCCGATGATGGAGAGCAAATCGGCGCGATCGGGCGCGATCCTGCGCATGCGCTAGTTTTTCCGCTTGAGCATGATCTTTGCCGAAAACCGCGACACAGCTCTAGGGATCATATTCTAAAATCCGAGTTCGGACAGGCCGGGATGGTCGTCCGGTCGGCGGCCGAGCGGCCAGTGATATTTGCGCTCACCCTCGGCGATCGGCAGGTCGTTGATGCTGGCGACGCGCCTACGCATCAGCCCGGCCGCGTCGAATTCCCAATTCTCATTGCCGTAGGAGCGGAACCAGTGGCCACTGTCGTCGCGCCATTCATAGGCAAAGCGCACCGCGATGCGGTTGTCGTTCCAGGTCCAGACCTCCTTGATCAGGCGGTAGTCGAGCTCGCGAGCCCATTTGCGCGTGAGGAAGGAGACGATCTCATTTCTGCCCGAGACGAACTCGGCGCGGTTGCGCCAGGTGCTGTCCTGCGTATAGGCGAGCGAAACCCGTTCGGGATCGCGGCTGTTCCAGGCGTCTTCGGCAAGCCGAGCCTTCTGCGCGGCGGTCTCGGCGGTGAAGGGCGGCAGCGGCGGACGGCTCATGTCATTCTCCCATCGGCAAAGGCGATGGCGAGCATTGTACCAATCGGTACAATTGGTCAAGGCCGAAATCGGGCTAGGTTTTCCCCGCCAGCCCCTTCAGCCGGTAGAGCGCTTCCAGCGCCTCGCGCGGCGTCATCTCGTCTGGATTGATCTCACCCAGCGCTGCGCCCAATGCGTCGCTCTCCGCAGGCTTTGCCGCTTCCCGCTTCATTGCCACCGAAAACAGCGGCAGATCGTCGACCAGTCGGTTGGCCTTGCCGGAGACATCGCCTTCCTCGAGCTGATGCAGCACCTCTTTGGCGCGGCCGACCACCGCTTCCGGCAGACCGGCAAGGCGAGCGACCTGAACGCCATAGGAGCGATCGGCGGCACCCTTGCCGACCTCGTGCAGGAAGACGACGTCGCCTTCCCACTCCTTGACCCGCATCGTGACATTGTGCAGTCGCGGCAGCTTGCCGGAGAGTGCCGTCATTTCGTGGAAATGAGTGGCGAAGATCGCCCGGCAGCGGTTCTTCTCGTGCAGATACTCGACCGCCGCCCAGGCGATCGACAGGCCATCGAAGGTGGCGGTGCCGCGGCCGATTTCGTCGAGGATCACCAGCGCCCGCTCACCGGCCTGGTTGAGGATCGCGGCCGTCTCTACCATCTCGACCATAAAGGTGGAGCGGCCACGCGCCAGATCGTCCGAGGCGCCGACGCGCGAGAACAGCCTGTCGACGACGCCGATATGGGCCGATGTCGCCGGCACGAAGGAGCCGGTCTGGGCAAGGATGGCGATCAGTGCGTTTTGCCGCAGGAAGGTCGACTTACCGCCCATATTCGGACCGGTGAGCAGCCAGATGGCGCCGGCCTTGGCACCGTCTTGCGGCGACAGATCGCAATCATTGGCGACGAACGGCCCTTCGCCCGAACGGCGAAGCGCCTGTTCGACCACCGGATGGCGTCCGCCCGAGATGTCGAAGGCGAGGCTGGAATCGACCAGCGGCCGGCACCAGGCTTCGCTCTCCGACAACAGCGCGAGCGCCGCCGACACGTCGAGTACGGCGAGCGCATCGGCGCCGGCGCGGATCTTCTGCGCCTCGCCGACCGCCTCAGCCGTCAGCGTATCGAAAGCGGCAAGCTCGATGCTCAGCGCCCGGTCAGCGGCATTGGCGATTTTGGTCTCGAGTTCGGCAAGTTCCGTCGTGGTGAAACGCATGGCATTGGCCATGGTCTGGCGGTGGATGAAGCGTGCCTTGGCGCCATCGCTGCCGGTCATGATCGAATGATGGTTGGCGGTCACCTCGATGTAATAGCCCAGCACATTGTTGTGGCGGATCTTCAGCGAGCGGATGCCAGTCTCCTCGATCAGCGAGCGCTCCAGCCCGGCGATCACCTTGCGAGACTCATCGCGCAGCGCCCGCATCTCGTCGAGCTCGGCATGGTAGCCGCCGCGCACGAAGCCGCCGTCGCGCCTCAGCAGCGGCAGTTCCTCGCCAAGAGCCTGGGTCAGATGCCCGGCCAGCGCGCGCGGCAGCGCCTTTATCGCGGCAAGTGCCGCTGTCAGCTCCGCGGGCAGGACGGCCGTTCCGAACAGTTCGGCAATGGTGGCCGCCGCTTCGAAGCCGGCACGCAGCGCGCCGAGATCGCGCGGGCCGCCGCGGTTGAGCGCCAGCCGCGACAGCGCCCGCGGCATGTCGGCGACGCTCTTCAGGCCTGACCGCACCGCCTGGCAAAGCTGCGTCTCCGCACGGAAGAACGACACAGAATCGAGCCTGGCGCCGATCGCCGCCGGGTCAGTCAGCGGCGCCATCAGCCGGTCGGCGAGCAGCCTGGCGCCGCCGCCGGTGACCGTGCGGTCTATAGCCTTGAACAGCGAGCCGTCGCGGCTGCCCGACAGCGTGCGCAACAGTTCCAGATTGCCGCGTGTCGCAGGATCGATGAACAGCGTCGAGCCCTGCTCCTCGCGTTCGGGACGCGACAAAGGCGGCCGCTCGGCCTTCTGCGTCTTTTCGACATAGGCGATGGCGCCCGAGATCGCCGACAATTCGGCGCGCGAGAAGGCGCCGAAACTGTCCGGCGTCGCCACTTCGAAGAAACGCGCGATCCGCCCCGCTGCCGAAGCCGAATCGAAAAGCGACGGCGGCTGCGGGCTGGCAACGCGGCCAATGACGTCGAACACCGGCTTCAACTCGGGATCGTAAAACACCGGCTCGGCGACGATCAGCTCGCGCGGGTCGACGCGGAAGACATCGGCCAGCAGGCGGTCGGTCGTGGTTTCGGCGACGCGGAAGACGCCGGTCGAGATCTCGATCCAGGCCAGGGCGAAGGCGTCACCGCTGTTGCCGCCCTTCACCCGCCCTAGCGCCATCAGGAAGCTCGATTCCGACGGCGCCAGCAATTTATCCTCGGTGATGGTGCCTGGCGTCACCAGGCGCACCACGTCACGGCGTACGACCGATTTGCCGCCGCGCTTCCTGGCTTCCGCCGGGTCCTCGATCTGCTCGCACACGGCAACGCGAAAACCTTGGCCGATCAGCTTTTGCAGATAGTCGTCGGCCGCATGCACCGGCACGCCGCACATCGGAATGTCGTTACCCTGGTGCTTGCCGCGCTTGGTCAGGACGATGCCCAGCGCCTTGCTCGCCTTTTCGGCGTCGTCGAAGAACAGCTCGTAAAAATCGCCCATGCGGTAGAACAGCAGAGAATCCGGGTTCGCCGCCTTGATCTCGATATATTGCTCCATCATCGGCGTGACGCTGCCGACGGGCGCAGGCGGTGTCACCTCGGGGGCGTCGGTTTCTGCTGAAGTGTGCATGTTCATGCCCGCACGCTAGCAGATGTGGGTGCGGGGTTTAATGCCGGCGGCCCGAAAAGCAGGGGACGACCGGCCTCGACGGCGGCTTGTGCTCCCTCTACGCCGGGTGAAGCCGTTGGTTGCTTCGGGCGCCAACCAGACCCTATGATCGCCATGGCGGGGATAAGCGGCATGGATCAGGACAAACAGGAGGCGTTCGAAGAGCTGGTCGGTCCGGCTGGATCGGCGCTTGAGCGCCTGCTGCTGTTGGCGGCGCGGCGCGTCCACCGCACCAAAGGCAAGCTCAGGGGGACACTGCGCAAGCGCGTCCCCTTCCTCCTGCCGACACGCGGGCCGCTGTCCGATGTCGATGGCGGCATCGACATGTCGCTGCATGTGCTCAGCCGCGACCCGCTGGTGCTCTATGTCCCGATTGGCGGGTCGCGGCCGCTCTATCCGCTGGCAGCGCTCGGCCGGCGCCTGGCGGCGCGCCGCGTCACCTTCCTGACGATGCAGACCTGGACCATGGAGCGGCCGGCTGTCATCGCCCGGATGGGCCGCGATCTCGCCTGGTATGCCGGCCGGTTTCCGCTGCACGAAATCATCTTCCTGTGCAACACCGAGGAAGAGCGCCGTCTCATCGCAGCTGCGGGCGGCAATGCCATCTTCTCCAACCACAATCTGATGGTGTCGGAGGATATATTCCGGCCGCTGCCGGACGTGCCGGTCGAATTCGACGCGGTCTACAATGGCCGCATCTCGCCGATCAAACGCCATCACCTGGCCTTCGACATAGAGCGGCTGGCCCACATCACCTATTCGATCGGCGAATTGCCGCCGGTTGCCGCCCGCGCCTTTGTTCGGCGACTGCAGGCGCGTTCGCCGCTCCACCAGATCGCCAATCCGCTCGTCGACGGCTGGCCGGGCAAGCTGACGGCGCAACAGGTCAACCACGTCTACAACCAGGCCGCCGTCGGGCTGTGCCTGTCGGCCGTGGAAGGAGCGATGTACTCCTCGATGGAATATCTGATGGCCGGCCTGCCGATCGTCAGTACGCCGAGCCTTGGCGGTCGCGACGTCTATTTCGATCCGGATTATTGCATCGTCGCCGATCCGGAACCGGCTGCCATTCGCCGCGCCGTCGAGACGCTGCGAGATCGTGCCATACCGCGTCAGCACATCCGCCGCCGCACGCTGGAGAAGGTTCACGCCCAGCGCATCGAACTCATGGCGTTCCTGACTGCATTGCTGCGGCGCAAGGGAAGCCGTGCGCCACCCATCGAGACGTGGCCTTTCCCCGGCACAGACGGCATGATGCGGCGGGGAACGGTGCGCGAAATCGCTGCCTTCGTCAGCGAGCCAGAGCCGACGTGACGCCGTTCGACTTCGGGAGATTCGCTGCGGGCGTGAAGATCGCTTGGCGATTTACAGCGGTGGCGTGTAGCCTTGATCCAGAAGTTTCAAAAACACGCACCCGTCTCAAGGGGGCGACACCGGCGAGGAAATCAAAAGCATCATGGCCAAGAAAACCGAAAATAGCGGCCCCTCCGTCAGCGCCGAGGAGGCGCTGGAATTCCACGCCATGGGCCGCCCCGGCAAGCTGGAGATCGTCGCCACCAAGCCGATGGCGACGCAGCGCGATCTGAGCCTCGCCTATTCGCCGGGTGTCGCGGTTCCTGTGCTGGCCATTGCCGAAGACCCCAGCCGCGCTTTCGACTACACGACGCGCGGCAACATGGTCGCCGTCATATCCAACGGCACCGCCATTCTCGGCCTCGGCAATCTCGGCGCGCTGGCCTCCAAGCCGGTTATGGAAGGCAAGGCGGTGCTGTTCAAGCGTTTCGCCGATGTTGACTCCATCGACCTCGAAGTCGACACCGAGGATGCCGACGAGTTCATCAATTGCGTGCGCTTTCTTGGGCCGTCTTTCGGCGGCATCAACCTGGAAGACATCAAGGCGCCGGAATGCTTCATCATCGAGCAGCGCCTGCGCGAACTGATGGACATCCCGGTCTTCCACGACGACCAGCACGGCACCGCCATCATCTCGGCCGCCGGGCTGATCAACGCGCTGGAGATCACCGGCCGCGACATGAAGACCACGAAAATGGTCTGCAACGGCGCCGGTGCGGCCGGTATCGCCTGCATCGAACTGATGAAGGCGATGGGCTTTGCCCCCGACAACATCATTCTGTGCGACACCAAGGGCGTCGTCTACCAGGGTCGCACCGAGGGCATGAACCAGTGGAAGTCGGCGCATGCGGTCAAGACCGACACGCGCAGCCTGGCCGAGGCGCTCGACGGCGCCGATGTCTTCCTCGGCCTGTCGGCCAAGGGTGCGTTGACCACCAAGATGGTGCAGTCGATGGCCAAGAACCCGATCATCTTCGCCATGGCCAACCCCGACCCGGAGATCACACCCGAGGAAGTGGCCGAGATCCGCACCGATGCCATCATGGCCACCGGGCGTTCCGACTATCCGAACCAGGTCAACAATGTGCTGGGCTTCCCCTACATCTTCCGCGGTGCGCTGGATGTCAGGGCCACCACCATCAATGACGACATGAAGATCGCCGCAGCGAGAGCGCTGGCCGACCTGGCGCGCAAGGACGTGCCCGACGATGTCGCCGCCGCCTATCAGGGCAACCGGCCGAAATTCGGCCCGAACTACATCATCCCGGTGCCGTTCGATCCGCGCCTGATCTCGGCCATCCCGCTCGCGGTGGCCAAGGCGGCGATGGAGTCGGGCGTCGCCCGCAAGCCTATCCTCGACCTCGACCGCTACGCGCAGGAGCTGTCGGCCCGCCGCGACCCGATCGCTTCGACCTTGCAGCGCATCTACGATCGCGTCCGCCGCCAGCCCAAGCGCATCGTCTTTGCCGAGGGCGAGGAAGAACAGGTGATGCGCGCCGCCGTCTCCTATGTGAACCAGAAGCTCGGCACCGCGATCCTGCTCGGCCGCGACGATGTAATCAAGGAAAACGCCAGGCACGCCGGCATCGACCTGAACAAGCAAGGCATCGAGATCATCAATGCCAGGCTTTCGCGCCGCAACGGCATCTACACCGATTATCTCTACGAGCGCATGCAGCGCAAAGGCTTCCTGTTCCGCGACTGCCAGCGGCTGATCAACAACGACCGCAACCATTTCGCTGCCTGCATGGTGGCGCTGGGCGATGCCGACGGCATCGTCACCGGCGTCACCCGCAACTATTCCACGGCGCTTGACGATATCCGCCGCGTCATCGACGCCAAGCCCGGACACCGCGTCATCGGCGTCTCCATCGTGCTCGCGCGGGGCAAAACAGTCCTCGTCGCCGATACCGCCGTGCACGACATGCCCAATGCCGAACAGATCGCCGACATCGCCGAAGAGGCGGCGGGATTTGCCCGCCGCATGGGCTACGAGCCGAGGCTCGCCATGCTTGCCTATTCGACCTTCGGCCACCCGCAGGGCGAACGCTCCGAGCGGGTGCAGGAAGCGGTGCGTATCCTCGACAAGCGCCGCGTCGATTTCGAATATGACGGCGAGATGGCCGCCGACGTTGCGTTGAACGCCCGTGCCATGGCGCAGTATCCGTTCATCCGGCTGACCGGCCCGGCCAACGTGCTGATCATGCCGGCGTTCCACTCGGCCTCGATCTCGACCAAGATGCTGCAGGAACTCGGCGGCTCCACCGTCATCGGCCCGCTGCTGGTCGGCTTGAACAAACCGGTCCAGATCGTCTCGCTCAACGCCAAGGATTCGGACATCGTCAACATGGCTGCGATCGCGGCCTATAGCGCGGGAGCCTGATTGGCGGCAAAATCGCCAACGCATAAGAGATTGATAATATTCGGCTGCTATAGGGAACGTTCTCGCCCCCTATGGCCTTATGGCATTGGCGGCGCGCTCAGACCGCCAAAACGGGGGTGCGGCCATGAAGCATGACACGGCATCTGTGGTCGGCCAGGGGGTCTATCACGACGAGCGCCTGGATGCGCTGCTGAGCATCACCGGCCGCATGGACGGTTATCTCTACCGTTGCCGCAACGATGCGTCCTACACCATGCTCTACATCAGCGACGGCATTTTAACCGTCAGCGGTTATCGGCCGAGCGACTTCATTCAAAATGCCGTGCGCGACTATGTCTCGGCGATCCACCCGGATGATCTCGCTGCGGTCTATGCCGCCGTCGATACCGCGCTCGAGGCGCGCTGCAACTGGAACGTCGACTACCGCATCGTGCCACAGGTCGGCGAGCCGCTCTGGGTGCGCGAGATCGGAGGCGGGGTCTGGGATGGTGCCGGCGAACTCGAATTCCTCGAAGGTTTCGTCGTCGACATTAGCGACCGTAAGGTAGTCGAGGATCTCAATGCCGAACTGCTGCTCGAACTCAAGGCCGCCAATGAGGAACTCTCCGTACAAAAGCGCGAGATCGAGCTGGCCAAGCAGCAGAGCGATCATTCGGCCAACCACGATGCATTGACCGGCCTGCCCAACCGGCGCGCCTTTCACAACGAGCTGAGGTCGGTGATCGACCGCTGCGACAGCACCGGCCAGGCGGCCGGCCTGCTGTTCATCGACCTCGATAGGTTCAAGAAGGTCAACGACACGCTCGGCCACGAGGCCGGCGACGCGCTGCTGCAGGAGGTGGCGGGTCAGCTTCGCACCATCCTGCGCAGCGCTGATTTCGTGGCGCGGCTCGGTGGAGACGAGTTCGCATTCCTGTTTTCAGGAGAGGCTAGCCGGGCCCGACAGAAGGCCGTGGGCGTCGCCGAACGTATCCTGGAAAAGCTGCGGATCAAGGTGCCGACGCCGAATGGAGCCATCCATGTTGGTTGCACCGTTGGCGTCGCCATCTACCCGGCGGAAGCGTCCGATTCGGAGGCGCTGATAACGCTCGCCGACCGACTGATGTACATCGGCAAAAAGAGCGGCCGCAACCGGCTGGTCACCGCCGGGGCTTTGGAACCCGGGCCTACGTCCGACGACCTTCGCCGCACCGCCTGAGCGGAGCGCCGGACAGCCTGATCCGGCGGGAACCCCTCATCTGGCTCGGCGCTGCGCGCCGAAAGACGGCCCTACAGCAACCCCGCCAATTGGGCCGCGCTGCGCAGGTTTTGCCGCGGCCGTGGCCCGAGCTGCTGGATCACCAGCCCGGCGGCCAGCGAGCCGAGATCGCCGCAATCCTTCAGGCTGCGCCCCGAGGTGTAGCCGTAGAGGAAACCGGCGGCATAGAGGTCGCCGGCGCCGGTGGTGTCGACCAGTTCGCGGATCGTCGTCGCCTGAATGGTGACGGTCTCGTCGCCGCGCACGATCACTGAGCCTTTTTCGGAGCGGGTGACGGCGGCAATCTTGCAGTCTTTGCGGATAGCCGCCAGCGCCTCGTCGAAGGATTTTGTCTGGTAGAGCGACTTGATCTCGTGGCTGTTGGCAAAGACAATGTCGACAGTGCCCGAGCGCATCAGCTCGAGGAACTCGTCCCGGTAGCGGTCGACGCAGAACGAATCCGACAACGTCATCGACACTTCGCGCCCGGCCTCGTGTGCGAGCTTCGCCGTCTGCCGGATCGCCTCCTTGGCGCGCGGCGGATCCCACAGATAGCCCTCGAAATAGGTAACCTTGGCGCCGGATGCCTTGTCGGCCTCGACGTCTTCCGGGCCGAGTTCGACGCAGGCGCCGAGATAGGTGTTCATCGAACGCTCGCCATCGGGGGTGACGAATATCATCGAGCGCGCCGTCGGCGGCTGTCCCTCAAGCGGCCTGGTGTCGAAGGCAACGCCCTGGGCATGGATGTCATGGGCGTAGATTTCGCCGAGCGGATCGTTCGACACCTTGCCGAAGAAGGCGGCGCGGCCGCCGAAGCTGGCGACGCCCGCCGCCGTGTTGCCGGCGCTGCCGCCCGAGGCCTCGATCGCCGGCCCCATGCGGCTGTAGAGCAGCTCGGCGCGCTTGGTGTCGATGAGGTTCATCGCACCCTTGATGATGCCGTTGGTCTCGAGAAAAGCGTCGTCGCACTGGGCGATGATGTCGACAATGGCATTGCCGATGCAAAGCACGTCAAAATCCGGCATCAATGTCTCCGCCTCGGAACCTGCCGGCTTTCTGCCGCGCCCGGGCGGGTCTACAGCATCACCCCGAAAAATGGCAACCGATTTCCATCCTTTGCCGGCCCAAGCCGGCGCGCGCGCCTGGGACGAGGCTCCATCACAGTTCGACCGTGGCCGAAGCATCTGACCGCCGGGTCGCCTACAAGCTTGGCCTCAAATCAAGCGCTGGAAGCACCCGCATGCAAGCAAAGACCGACATGACCACCGAACTGGCGCTGCTTGGCGTGCTGGCCGCCCTGTGGGGCCCGTCCTATACCTTCATCAAGATCGGTGTCGAGACGATCCCGCCGATATCCTTCATCGCTGCCCGCACCTTGATTGCCGGCGCCATCCTGCTCGCGCTGATCCGCTGGCGCGGCCTCGCCATGCCCAAGGACAGCGCGACCTTGTGGCGGTTCATGGTCCAGGCCTGCCTCAACAGCGTCGTGCCGTTCACGCTGATCGCCGCCGCCGAGCGCTCCATCGACGCCGGTCTGGCCACCATTCTCAACGCGACCTCGCCGATCTTCACCTTCCTGCTGACCGCGCTTATCACCCGCCATGAATCCGTGACCGCACGCAAGCTGTTCGGTGTCGGTGCCGGCATTGCCGGCATTTGCCTGATCGTCGGCACCCAGGCGCTTGGCGGGCTCGGCCATCAATTGTGGGCGCAGCTTGCCGTCATTGCCGCCACGGTCTGCTATGCCGGCGCCGCCATTTTCGGCCGCAGCTTTAGGGGACTCGACCCGATGCTGCCGGCCGCCGGCTCGATGCTGTGCGGCGCGGTCATCCTCGTCCCCTTGAGCCTGGCCTTCGACCGCCCGTGGACGCTGTCGCCTTCAATGGCGTCGATACTGGCCTTGTTGGCATTGTCGGTGTTCTCCACGGCGCTGGCCTTCTGCATCTTTTTCCGCCTCATCCACACGCTGGGTTCGGTCGGCACGACGTCGCAGGCCTATCTGCGCGTGCCGATCGGCGTCGGCATCGGTGTCCTGTTCCTCGGCGAAAGCATCGGGCCGACGGCGCTCTGGGGCATGGGCTGCGTCGTCGTCGGCGTTGCGGCAATGACCATCCCAGCCCGCTCCCGGGCGCTGGCGCGCTAGATCATGATGAGATTTGGTTGAAATCTCATCATGATCTAACCCTTTGTTGGAGCATGATCTTTTCCAAAAACCGGTACCCACTTTTTGGGATCATGCTCTAGTTCCCGTCCGGAATTGCGCCCGCTCCGGCAGGCTTGCGGCTGACAGGGTCTCAGCCTATGTCGGAGATATCCGTTCGTTCCTGGGGGTGAAACGCCGTGATCTTCAACGCTGCCCGCGCCGCCTTCAGCCGGCTGTTTTCTCCCGAATTCCGCGCGGTTTTCCTGAAGACGCTGGGCTTGACCGTCCTGGCGCTGGTCGCCTTGTGGTTCGTCTTGACCGGGCTTGTCGATTGGCTGGCCCTGCCATGGGTTCACTCCTTGCTGCCCGGCCTGCCGTCCTGGGCCGGATGGCTGAGCGGCATCATCGCTGCCATCGCGCTTGCCTTCGGGATGGCGCTGCTGATCGCGCCGGCGACGGCAATCGTGGCCGGCCTGTTTCTCGACGACATCGCCGAAGTGGTCGAGCGCACCGACTATCCGGCCGATCCCGTCGGACGCGCCATGCCGGCGCTGCGCTCGCTCGTGTTGTCGGTGAAATTCTTCGGCGTCGTCATCCTGGGCAACATCGTCGCCTTGCTCCTTCTGTTGGTTCCGGGCGTCAACATCGCCGCCTTCTTCATCGTCAACGGCTATCTGCTCGGACGTGAATTCTTCGAATTCGCCGCCATGCGCTTCCGCCCGGAAGATGAGGCGAGGGCGTTGCGCCGGAAATATGCCGGCACCGTCTTTCTGGCCGGGCTGCTCATCGCTGCCTTCCTCGCCGTGCCCCTGCTCAACCTGCTGACGCCGCTCTTTGCCGCCGCCATGATGGTGCATCTGCACAAGGCGGTCGGCGCGCGGGAGAGCGCCGGGCGATAGGCCTATCAACGCAGAAGAAAACCGCGTCCCAATTCGTCATCCGGCTCGACGGTGAATTCCGCCCGGCCCGAATAGTAGGCGCGGCCGCCGACGCGGGCGATGATCGCATCATGCGGGCCGGCCATGGTCGTGCGCGCCACCGCTCCGGAAAAGCGCGAGCCGGCGATGCTTTCGAAGGACCGCTCCTGACCAGGGTTGATCTCACCCTTGGCATGCATTGCCGCCAGCCGCGCGGTGACGCCGGAGCCGGTCGGCGAGCGGTCGACCTCGGCATCGGCAAAGACGCAGATGTTTTTTGTTGCCTCGCCGGAGAACGCATCGTGTCCATCGGTGAGGATGGTGCCGTAGAGGAAAGCGAGATCGGCATGGTCGGGATGCGATAGAGGGAACGCCGCCTTCAGCCGCTCGGTCAGCGCGGTTGCCGCGTCGACGAAATCGCGCACCCGGCTGCGGCCGAACTCCAGGCCGAATTGATGGCAGTCGGCCAGCGCGTAGAAGGCGCCGCCATAGGCGATGTCGAACGCAATCTTGCCGTATCCCCCCAATTCGATTTGTTGGTCATGGGCAAACAGAAAGGCCGGCACGCTTTCGAACGACACCGATCCCGCTTTGCCGTCCCTGACCTCGACCGAGGCGACGACCATGCCGCACGGCGCCTCGATGTTGACGGTGGTGATTGGCTCCTGCTTGACCACCAGCCCTTCGTCGACGGCGTAGCGGCCAAGCGCAATGATGGCGTGGCCGCACATCGTCGAATAGCCCTCGTTGTGCATAAACAGCACGGCCAGCTCGGCGCCGGGCAGGTCGGGCTCCACCATCAGCGCGCCATACATGTCGTAGTGGCCGCGCGGCTCGAAGATCAGCAGCTTGCGCAAATGGTCGAGGTGGTCGCGCACATAGGCGCGCTTTTCCAGGATCGTGCCTTTGGGAATGTCTGGATAGCCGTCGGTGACGATCCTGAGCGGCTCGCCGCCGGTGTGCATGTCGACGACGGTGAGCGTCATGCGCCGGGACCCCCTAGCCTGAGGATTTGGAAAACAGCGCCTGCAATTTGCCGAACGGGATGGCGGCCCGGGTGAAGCCGAACGTGCCGTCCTGCTGGATCTCGCGCGCCGCGGTTTCCAGCATGCCGAAGGCGAAATTGGTCAGCCACGGACCGAGCGAGATGCGCTTGACCCCGGCCATGGCAAGGTCGGCGATGGTGAAGGCCGGGAGTGCCATGACATTGACCGGCCTGCTCACCGCCGAGCAGACTTTCTGGATGGTCTCGACATCTTTGAGGCCGGGCGCATAGAGCACATCGGCGCCGGCCTTTTCGAAGGCCTGCAGCCGCTTGATCGTGTCGTCGAGATCCGGTTTGCCCCAAAGGAAATTCTCGGCCCGTGCGGTGAAGACGAAATCATGCTTGAGCGCCCGTGCGGCCTCAGCAGCAGCTGCAACGCGCTCGACGGCGTGTGAAAACTCATAGATGGGCTTGTCGGGATCGCCGGTATGGTCCTCGATCGAGCAGCCGGCGAGACCTGCCGCTTCGGCCGCAAAAACCGTCTCGGCGGCACTCGTCGCGCTGTCGCCCTTGCCTTTCTCGAGATCGGCCGACACCGGCAGGCTGGTTGCCGCCGTCAGCTCGCGGCAATGGTGGATCATCGCCTCGAAGGTCACTGCGCCATCGGGCAGGCCGCGCGAGAAGGCAAAACCGGCGCTGGTCGTCCCCAGCGCCTTGAAGCCGAAGGAGGCCAGGAGCTTGGTCGTGCCGACATCCCAGGGGTTGGGCATGACGAAGGTCGAGGCGTGCAGGTCGCGAAAGATCTTGCCCTTGTCCATGAGTGCTCCCTTCAGATGCGGAAATGCCGGCAGATTCTATCGTGCAGCAATGCACCGGGCAAACAAATGCGGTTGGCTCAGAAGCGTTTGGCGCTCTCTCCTGCCAATCTGTCCAGCGCATCGGAATCCTTGACGTAGTGCAACGTCTTCTTGTCCCAATGATAGGTGACGGAAATTGCGTGGGCTTCAGGCTTGGGCGGCTGGTCGTCGCAGCTCTCGCCGTTGAGCACCGTGGCGTCGGTCACCGTCACTTTGACCGCGGCATAAGGCTGTCCGTCAGCGATCGTCTGGAAAGCAACGTCCTGCTTGCGGCTGTAGGCGCACAGGTTCTCATCGAAGGTGAAGATCATGTCGATCAGTTGGAATTTGTCGTCGCGCAGCATGATCAGCGGCGTGATCGCGTAGTTTTGGCTCGAATTGAAATGCGCGCTCATGGTGATCACGATGTCGTCGTTCGGCCCAACGGAAAGCTTGCCCGGTTCACGGAAATAGGTGCCGCGGTCGAGCGCGACATTGACGGCGTCGAGCAGCTTCGGCTTGTCTGTGATGTCGTAGAGCGCCAGCACGGCATAGCCTTCGGCGCTGTCGGGAGAGTCGCCGAGGTCGTAGAGCATCGCCAGCCGGTCCTTGCCCCCGGCCTTGATGGCGAGCACGCCGGCGTTGGAGAGGCCCGATGTCTCAGGCGGCGAACCGCCGCCATCCGGTCCCTCGATGTGGCGCATCTCGATCGGCAATCCACCCCGGTAGAAACCGTTGCTGTTACCTGCGAGGCCGGGAATGACCATCCTTGCGAGGTCCAGATAGGTCACATCCATGTGGCCGGGGATGGCGCTGCCGAATTCCGGGAAGCTGACGGCCTGCGCGCCGGCTGCGGTCCAAAGCCACGGCAGCAGCACAAGCGCTAGAGCAATTTCAGGAAAAGTGTGTGCGGTTTTCCGGCCGGAAATTGCGACAAAACAAAAAGATAGAGCGGTTCGCCGTTTCCATGAAACGGTGAAACGCTTTAGGATGGAGCGAAGCAGGTTCGTTGGCATGGGCGCCTCAGGCTGGCCGCGCGGAACCTAACACAGCTTCAGTGGATCGGCACCAGCCCGGCAAGTTCGCGCATGTCGTCGAACAGGACGCCGCCGGCGCTGGCCAGGCCATCGCGGTCGGAATAGGGATCGCCATGATAGGAATAGACACGCATGCCGGCGGCAATGCCGGCCTGCGTGCCGGCAACGCTGTCCTCGATGACGATGCAGTCGGCCGGCGCAAAACCCATGGTCTTTGCCGCATGCAGGAACAGGTCCGGGAACGGCTTGCCGCGGCTGACCATGGTCGAAGAGAACATGGCATGCTCGAACAGCGGCAGCAGCCCGGTCTGGCCGAGCGTGATGTGCATCTTCGAGATACGCGCAGAAGTGGCGACGCAATAGGGAATGCCGGCCGCGCGAACCGCCTCGATGAAGTCGCGCACATAGGGGATCGCCTCGACGCCATGCGCAAACAGATCGGGCAGGCCGGCATTCCAGCGATCGACGAAATCGGCGCCGAGCCGCACCGTGGTCGTCTCTTCGATTTCCTTCTGCACCGAAGCCATGCTGCGGCCGGAAAAATATTTGCGGCAATATTCGAATGTGGTGGGATAACCGGCGGCAACAAACCACTCGGCAAGCCGCCGGTTGGCAAGGTTCTCGGTGTCGACCAGGATTCCGTCGCAGTCGAAGATGACCAGTTTCGGTATGCTCATTCAGGCGGTGCCGGTCGATCCGAACCCGCCCGCGCCGCGCGTCGTGGCGCCGGCCAGCGAGCGCTCCTCAACCGTCACCTGCGTCACCGCGGCAAAGACGATCTGGGCAATGCGCATGCCGCGCGTCACCGCGAAATCCTCGTCGCCGAGGTTGACCAGCAGCACCTTAACCTCGCCGCGATAGTCGCTGTCGACCGTGCCTGGTGAATTGAGGACGGTCAGCCCATGCTTGAAGGCAAGGCCGGAGCGCGGCCGCACCTGGCCTTCCATTCCTTCGGGAATTTCCAGGATCAGACCGGTCGGCACCAAGGCGCGCTTGCCAGGCAGGATCAGCAGCGGCCGGTCTTCCGGCACCGCGGCGCGCAGATCCATGCCGGCGGCGCCGGTGCTTTCATAGGCGGGAAGGGGAAGTCCATCTCCATGCGGCAACCTGACGAAGCCGACAGTGGGACCAATGACGGAGGAATTTTGGAAGGCTGCGCGCATAAAATCGATCCTATCGGCGCGAACGGCGATTCGGTCAACTCGTCCGCAGGCCTATCAACGGCTTTCTTTCAGGCGTCAGTGTGACCTAGCGCAATTCCATCGGAACGACGGTCGTCTCCTTGATCTCCTCCATGACGAAGGAGGCCGAAACGTCCGACAGCGCCACCTTGGCGATCAGCCGCTGATAGAGCCGGTCATAGGCCTTCATGTCAGCGACGCGGGCGCGCAGCACGTAGTCGAGATCGCCGGACATGCGATAGACCCCGGTGATCTCGGGAAAACCGGTCACCGCCGCACGGAACTTCTGCAGCCAGTCCGGGTCATGATTGGAGGTGCGGATCAGGATGAACACCGAAAGTCCGAGCCCGAGCTTGTCGGCATCGACCAGCGCCACCCGTCCGGTGATGACGCCGTCCTCTTCCAGCCGCTTGACCCGGCGCCAGCAGGCGTTGCGCGACAGCGACACTTTTTCGGAGAGCTGATCGACCGATAGTGTGCCGTCGCGTTGCAGCTCGGCCAGCAATCTTCGGTCGATTTCATCAAATTCAAGCGCCATGTGGGATGAATGTCCCGAACCACGGCGTTAGACAAGGACAAATTGAGACCGATGAACCTTTACCCCGTGGCAGGATACCCACATCGGGGCTTATCCCGGCAGGAGGGATCACCATGACGACGCTGTTTTCGAAGCTGTTCACCTCTCACCCGGCCAAGGTGGGCGAGACCTATTTCAGCCATATGGCCTTTGCCGCCTGGTTCTGCTCGCGCCTCCTGATGGCCGCTGGTGCGGCACTCGTTCACGCTTTCTTGCCGTTTCTCTTCGAAACTACGGCAAGCCGAATCGTTCGCGAACTCTACGAGCGGACGCACAACAGAGGCTCGCACGCGGTCAAGGAGCCCCAGGCTCTCTTGGATCGCGCCTAGGATTGGTTAGAAGCCATGTGCCGATGGGCGGCCTATCTGGGTGAAGCGGTCTTCCTCGAAGACGTCGTCACCGCACCTTGCCACTCGCTGATCGCCCAGAGCCATTGCGCCCAGGAAGCCAAGTCGCCGACCAATGGCGACGGTTTCGGCCTTGCCTGGTATGGCGACCGGCCCGAGCCCGGCCTCTACCGCGACATCCTGCCGGCCTGGTCGGATCCCAATCTGAAAAGCCTATGCCGGCAGATCAAATCCGGCCTGTTCCTCGCCCATGTCAGGGCGTCGACCGGCGGCGCCACCAGCCGCATGAACTGCCATCCCTTCATCTCCGGCAACTGGTCGTTCATGCACAACGGCCAGATCGGCGGCTTCGAAAAGATCCGCCGCGCGCTGGAGAACTCGCTCTCTGACGCCGTCTTCGACCAGCGCGAGGGCACCACCGATTCCGAATTGTTTTTCCTGCTGATGATCGACGAGGGTCTTGCTGGCGACCCGCAAGGGGCAGTATCGCGCGCCACCGCTCGGGTTCTGGAGGCGTCACGCCACGCCGGTCTCGAACCGGCCTTGAAACTCACTGCGGCCCTTTCGGATGGGCGCGCGCTCTATGCCGTGCGCTACGCAAGCGATGCCCACGCACCGACGCTGTACACGTCGCTCCGCAACGGCGGTCGTTGCATCGTGTCCGAACCCTTCGACCGCGAAGGCGGCGACTGGCAGGCGATCCCGCCGGCGAGTTTTGTCACGATCACTGGCGATGGGATGAGCATTCGGCCGTTCGTGCCGGCTGTGGCAAGGCTGGCACTGGTCGTCTAGGCCCTAGTCTAAGCCGCATTCCTTCGCGCCCCCCTCTGTCCTGCCGGACATCTCCCCCACGAGGGGGGAGATTGGAGGTCACGGCGGCCTTCGCCAATTTTCAACGCAGGAAAAGGGGCGCCGAAGCCAAAGCTGCCAATCTCCCCCCAAAGTGGGGGAGATGTCCGGCAGGACAGAGGGGGCGCCGTAGAGCGCCAACCTCAACCGACCGGCAAGCGCAATTTTGATCAAGCGCCGATGATCTCCGAATGCTGAACTTGGTTTCAAACCGCGATACGTTTGGCAGCAGCCGGAGCAATCATGGACCTCGCCTTTTCCTCGACCATCGATCTCGCCGCCGCAATCGCGGCGCGAAAGATCTCCGCCGTCGAAGCTCTGGACGCCCATCTGGTCCAAATCGACCGACACAACGAGGCCGTCAACGCCATCGTCAATCTCGACCGCGAAGGCGCCCGTGAGCGCGCTGAAAACGCCGACGTGGCATTGGCGCATGGCGATGCGCTCGGCCCGCTGCATGGCGTGCCCTTCACCCTGAAGGATACGCACGAAACGGCCGACATGGAGACCACGGTCGGTTTCCCGCCTTTCGCCAACCATACGGCAAAATCGGACAGCCCGGTCGTCTCCCGATTGAAAGCCGCAGGCGGCATCCTGATTGGAAAGACCAATGTCGCGACCATGCTGGGCGACTGGCAGTCGGACAATCCGCTGTTCGGTCGCACCAGCAATCCGTGGAACCGCTCGCGCACGTCAGGCGGGTCCAGCGGTGGCGCCGCGGCAGCGGTGGCGACCGGCATGACGCCGTTCGATGTGGGAACCGACATGCAGGATTCGATCCGCCTGCCGTCGGCTTTTTGCGGTGTCTACGGGTTGAAACCGACCGAGCACCGCGTGTCGCTGGCCGGCGCCTTCCCCGATCCGAACGGCGCGGCGCGAAGCGTGCGGTTGATGTCCTGCCTCGGCCCGCTGGCGCGCAGCGTGGACGATCTTGCGCTGATCTACAAAATCATCGCCGGCCCGGACGGAGCAGACACCGACCTCGCGCCGGTGCCCGTAGAGGCCATGCCCAGGCTCGACCTCAAGACATTGCGCATCGCCGTCGCGCCGTCCTTCCCCGGCTTTCCGGTGGCTGGCGAAATCGCTGTCGCCGCCGAAAGCCTGGCCAAGCGGTTGCAATCAGCAGGGGTGATTGTGGAAGAAGCGAACTTGCCTGAGATCGATCTGCATGACGATCTGGAGCAGGGCGGCGATCTGATCGGCATGATGCTGGAGGCAGCGCAGCCCGAACCGCCGGAGCAGCCAACGCCGATCACCAATTGGTTCGAGGCGCTCGCTCGCCGCGACCGCTCGATCCTGGCCTGGGACAGGTTCTTCGAAACCTGCGATGCCTTGCTGTGCCCGGTCGCCATGACCACGGCCTTCGCGCATTGTGAGCCCGGCACGCCGATCGAAGTCGACGGCAAGGAGCAAAGCTATTGGATGCTACCGGCCTATGGCGCGGTCTTCAATTATTCCGGCCATCCGGCACTCTCGCTGCCCTGCGGGCAAGACCGCGACGGCCTGCCTATCGGCCTGCAACTGGTCGGCAAGCGCTGGTCGGAATCGCGGCTGCTCGGCATCGCCAAGGCGATCGAAGCGCTGACCGGCGGCTTCAAGCGTCCGCCGGGCTACTGAGCAAACCGACCCAACCCATAAGGCGTCAGCAGCGGATCACGCTCGCCGTCGAGAATTTCGCGCGTGGCGAACAGCCCGACCGCGGGCGCCAGCGTGATGCCGGAATGCATGACGGCGACATAGAGGCCGTCGGCGCCCTCGGCGCGGCCGATGATCGGAAAGCCGTCGATCGGCGTCGGCCGGTAGCCAACCGTGTGGAAATCGAATTCCAGTTCGTCGGCGCCGCGCAAAGCCGCCTTCATTGCTGCAAACAGCTCGCGCGCCGTGGCGTCGGGATTCTCACCGGGATCGCTCCCCGCGAAATCCGAGCCGGCGATGATGCGGCCCTCCGCCGTCTGGCGCATATGCAGCCTCTCGGCATGCACCAGCCCGGTGAGGAGCTTCTTGTAGGGCTGCGAGTGGACGATCAGACCGGGCGGCGTCTCCATCGGCAGCTTGATGCCGGCGGTAGCGGCAATATCGGGCGCCCCGACACCGGCTGCGATCACCACCTCTTCGGCTGGCATCAGCCCATGCGATGTATCGACACCGGCAATCCTGCCATCGGTCTGGACAAGTGCGGTTACAGAACTGGAGAGAACGCGCGCACCTTGCCGTTCTGCGTCGGCCAGCAGCGCCTTGGCCGCTGCGACCGGTTCGGCCACGCCTTCTTCCGCGACATAGACAGCGAATTCCGGCGGCTCGACGAGATTGGGCTCGATTTGCGCTGCCCGCCCGGCGTCGACGCGTTCGATGCCGTAACCCCAGGAAGCGTGCTCAGCCGCGTAGGCTTCGAGCCGGTCGGCCGGCAAATCCCAGCACAAGCCGCCGCACCAGGCGAGCGGCAGTCCAGGCAACTCGTCTGCCAGCCGCTTCCACTCGGCCATGGCGCGGGTGCGCAGCCGGAAATAGATTTCGGGGTTACCCCAGCTGGCGTTGATCCAGGCAAAGGAATTGGGCGTCGCGACGCCACCGGCGCCGCTCTCCGAAACCACCGTCACCCGCGCGCCAGCCTTGGTCAGGTGCCAGGCGATGGAAGCGCCGACAATGCCGGCGCCGATGACGATGACTTCTTTAGCGCTGCTCATACCGGACCTCTCAAAATGGGCTCCTCTGATGCCACCGCAGCGGGTTAAGCTCAAGGGCGGTCGAGGCCTGCCGGCCCGAAACGGTCGACAGGCTGGCAATGCGCTGCTAGAAGCCCGCGCCACAGACAGGATTCCAGAAATTGGCTGAAGACATCGAACAGGCGGTATCGCGCCGCCGCACTTTCGCGATCATCGCCCACCCCGACGCCGGCAAGACGACGCTCACCGAAAAGCTGCTGCTGTTCGGCGGCGCCATCCAGCTTGCCGGCGAGGTCAAGGCCAAGAAGGACCGCATCCAGACCCGGTCCGACTGGATGAAGATCGAGCGCGAGCGCGGCATTTCGGTCGTCACCTCGGTGATGACCTTCGAATATGAGGACAATGTCTTCAACCTGCTCGATACGCCCGGCCACGAGGATTTTGCCGACGACACCTACCGCACCCTGTCGGCGGTCGATAGCGCCGTCATGGTCATCGACGCCGCCAAGGGTATCGAGCCGCGCACGCTGAAACTGTTCGAAGTCTGCCGGCTGCGCGACATCCCGATCATCACCTTCATCAACAAGATGGACCGCGAAAGCCGCGACCCGTTCGAAATTCTCGACGAGATCGAGCAGAAGTTGGCGCTGGACACTGCCCCCATCACCTGGCCGATCGGCCGCGGCAAGACTTTTGCCGGCACCTACCACCTGGCGCTCAACGCTGTGCGCAGGGGCGATGCCGAGAAAGAGCGCACGCCGGTCAACGGCCCCGACTCCAACCGCGTCGCCGGCCTGCTGCCGGAAAACGAGCGCGAGGCCTTCATCGAGGAGCTGGAGCTCGCGCGCGAAGCTTGCCGCCCGCTCGACATCGACGCCTTCCGCGAAGGCCATCTGACACCGGTCTATTTCGGCTCGGCGCTGCGCAATTACGGCGTGCGCGACCTGATCGAGGCGCTCGGCGCCTTCGGCCCGCCGCCGCGTGCGCAGGACGCAGACACCCGCAAGGTCGAGGCGACGGAGGAGAAGATGACGTCCTTCGTGTTCAAGATCCAGGCCAATATGGACCCCAACCATCGCGACCGCATCGCCTTCGTGCGCGTCTGTTCGGGCAAGCTCGAGCGCGGCATGAAGGCCAAGCTGGTGCGCACCGGCAAGCCGATGAGCCTGTCGGCGCCGCAGTTCTTCTTTGCCCGCACCCGCGTCACCGCCGACGAAGCGTTTGCCGGCGATGTCGTCGGCATTCCCAACCACGGCACGCTGCGTATCGGCGATACGCTGACCGAAGGCGAGGAGATACTGTTCCGCGGCGTACCCAACTTCGCGCCGGAAATCCTGCGCCGTGTGCGCCTCGGCGACGCGATGAAGGCGAAAAAACTCAAGGAAGCGCTGCACCAGATGGCCGAGGAAGGCGTCGTGCAGCTGTTTTCGCCGGAAGACGGCTCGCCGGCCATCGTCGGTGTCGTCGGCGCGTTGCAGCTCGACGTCTTGAAGGAGCGGCTGAATTTCGAATACACGCTGCCGGTCGAATTCGAAATGTCGCGCTTCTCGGTCTGCCGCTGGATCTCGGCCGACGACAAGGGCGAGACGCTTCGCTTCATCGAAGCGCATCGCGGCGACATCGCCCGCGACCTCGACAACGACCCTGTGTTTCTGGCCCAGCACGCCTTCTCGCTGAACTACGAAGCCGAACGCTGGAAGGCGATCCGCTTCGCAACCGTCAAGGACTACCAGGTCCGCGACAAGGCGGCGTAAGGCGCCATCTTGCCTTCTCCCCGTTCACTGGGAGAAGGTGCCCGAAGCGCGGATGAGGGGCAGCGAGGCGTTGAGGGCTTCACTCAGCCTTTGGCAGCTTCCTCGATCTTGGCGATATCGATCTTGCTCATCTGCATCATCGCCGACATCACCCGCCCGGCCTTGGCCCGGTCCGGATCCAGAAGCAGGCGCGGCAGTTGCTCCGGCACGACTTGCCAGGAGACGCCGAACTTGTCCTTCAGCCAGCTGCATTGCGACGGTTCGCCGCCGCCTTCGATGAGCTTGTCCCAGAAATAATCGACCTCTTCCTGGGTCTTGCAGTCGATCGACTGTGACATCGCCTCGTTGAACTTGAATTGCGGTCCGCCGTTGAGTGCCTGGAACTGCACGCCGTCGAGTTCGAACGTGGTCACCAGCGCCTTGCCGGCATCGGCTTGGCCTTCGGGCCAACGCAGCACGCTCAGCACCTTCGAATTCTTGAAGATGGAGACGTAGAAATTCATCGCCTCTTCGGCCTGGCCATCGAACCACAGGCAGGTGGTGATCTTTTGCATGTCATGCTCCTCGGGTGTTTGGTTGCGGTTACAGGTGAAGCTGCTGACTTATAGAAATGGTGCCATTCCCTTGCCGTCGTCCAAGGACGGATGCCGGGCTAGCGATCCGACACTGGCCGGCAATCTTTTTCGAAACCCTGATTTTCAGCGAGACTCTGGCGCATTGCAAAAAAGTGGCCAGACCATACTTGCCGGTCTATAAACCCTGCGATCCAAGTTCCGCGCCGCCACGCTCCGCACCGGGCGCAGCCAGCCAGCCAAGGAAAATTCATGCCTGCCTATCGCTCCCGCACCACCACCCACGGCCGCAACATGGCCGGCGCCCGCGGCCTGTGGCGCGCCACCGGCATGAAGGATTCGGATTTCGGCAAGCCGATCATCGCGGTGGTCAATTCCTTCACCCAGTTCGTGCCGGGTCATGTCCATCTGAAAGACCTTGGCCAGCTGGTGGCGCGCGAGATCGAGAAGGCCGGCGGCGTCGCCAAGGAATTCAACACCATCGCCGTCGATGACGGCATCGCCATGGGCCATGACGGCATGCTCTATTCGCTGCCGTCGCGCGAGCTGATCGCGGACTCGGTCGAATATATGGTCAACGCGCATTGCGCCGATGCCATGGTCTGCATCTCCAATTGCGACAAGATCACGCCCGGCATGCTGATGGCCTCCTTGCGCCTCAATATCCCAAGCGTCTTCGTCTCCGGGGGGCCGATGGAAGCCGGCAAGGTGGTGCTCGCCGGCAAGACACAAGCGCTCGACCTGGTCGACGCCATGGTTGCCGCCGCCGACGACAAGATCTCCGACGAGGACGTCAAGGTCATCGAACGCTCGGCCTGCCCGACCTGCGGCTCGTGCTCCGGCATGTTCACCGCCAATTCGATGAATTGCCTGACCGAGGCGCTCGGCCTGTCGCTACCCGGCAACGGCTCGACCCTGGCAACCCACGCCGACCGCAAGCGGCTGTTCGTCGAGGCCGGCCATCTCATCGTCGATCTCGCCCAGCGCTACTACGAGCAGGATGATGAGTCGGCACTGCCGCGCAGCATCGCCTCCAAAGGCGCCTTCGAGAACGCCATGACGCTCGATATCGCCATGGGCGGCTCGACCAACACCGTGCTGCATATCCTGGCCGCCGCCCATGAGGGCGAGGTCGATTTCACCATGGAAGACATCGACCGGCTGTCACGCCGCGTTCCGGTGCTGTGCAAGGTCGCACCGGCCAAGTCCGACGTGCATATGGAAGATGTCCATCGTGCCGGCGGCATCATGGCGATCCTCGGCCAGCTCGACAATGCCGGGCTGCTCAACCGCAACCTGCCGACGGTGCATACGGCAAGCCTCGGCGAAGCGCTCGACCATTGGGACATTTCCCGCACCTCAAGCCAGAGCGTCCGCGACTTCTTTCTCGCCGCTCCGGGTGGCGTGCCGACACAGGTCGCCTTCAGCCAGGACCGCCGCTGGGACGAGCTCGACCTCGACCGCGAGAAGGGCGTCATCCGCTCAGCCGAGACGCCGTTCTCGAGAGACGGCGGCCTTGCCGTGCTGAAAGGCAATCTGGCGCTCGACGGCTGCATCGTGAAGACGGCCGGCGTCGACGAGTCGATCCTGAAGTTCACCGGCCCGGCCCGCGTGTTCGAAAGCCAGGACGCTTCCGTCAAAGCGATCCTGTCCAACGAGATCAAGGCCGGCGATGTCGTCGTCATCCGCTATGAAGGGCCGCGTGGCGGCCCCGGCATGCAGGAAATGCTCTACCCCACGAGCTATCTGAAGTCGAAAGGCCTCGGCAAAGCCTGCGCGCTGGTCACCGACGGCCGCTTCTCCGGCGGCACATCAGGCCTGTCGATCGGCCATGCCTCGCCCGAAGCAGCGGAAGGCGGCACGATCGGACTGGTGCAGGAAGGCGATACGATCGAGATCGACATCCCCAACCGCACGATCCGGCTTGCTGTCAGCGACGCTGAACTCGACGCGCGCCGCGCGGCCATGGAGGCAAAGGGCGCCATGGCCTGGAAGCCCGAGGAAAAGCGCAAGCGCAAGGTGACGACCGCGCTGCGCGCTTACGCCGCCTTCGCCACCAGCGCCGACAAGGGCGCGGTGCGGCACGTGCCGGAGTGATCCAGCCCGGCTAGTGGTACTGGCCGTACCAAGGCGATTTCGGATCGGGAAGATAGGGCCAATCCGTGCGGGTTGGCAGCGATCGCTTTGCGTCTTCCGCCTGTGATGGTGTCAAGAAGATGCCGAACAGGTCGTTTCCACCGTTGAGCGCGTAGTATCGCACGCCCGAATGGGTGAGTTGGTCATTGATGATTTTGAAGAAGACATAAGTGGCCGTGCCCCAGCTTTTGTCTTCGCTGCCCACACTATCCGGGGCGTATATCACGAACTCCTGGCCAGCCGAGCGCACGGCATATCGTGAAGCGTACATGTCTACGCTTTCCTCGATTGCGATTGGGTCTTTCACATATTGCCGAAGCTCGGGCAAAACTTCTTGGTAGGTCTTTGCGATTCCTTGTTCGGCGAGGTTCTCCGCGTCGAGGTGATGCGCCTTGTCGTAGTCGAGAGCCATGGCAGGAGATTGCGCGGCAAAGGTGCCCAACAAGACGGATCGTAGAAAGGACATGAACCGAGCAGCGCGCATACTCGCACTCCGTTATGGCATCAACTGATATTCATAAAGCTTCTGATACAGCCCGCCTTGGTTGAGCAGCGTGCGATGCGCGCCGCTTTCCACCACCTTGCCGGCCTCCAGCACCACGATCGTGTCGGCCTGGTGCACGGTCGACAGGCGGTGGGCAATGACGATGGTGGTGCGCCCGACCGTCAGCTGCTGCAGCGCGTCGCGGAAAAGCGCCTCGGATTCGGCGTCGAGCGCGCTGGTCGCCTCGTCTAGCAGCAGGATTTCGGCATTGCGCAGCATGGCGCGCGCGATCGAGATGCGCTGGCGCTGGCCGCCTGACAGCAGCGCGCCATTCTCGCCGACATCCGTGTCGTACCCTTTCGCCTGGGCGCTGATGAAGTCATGTGCATTGGCGGCCCTTGCGGCGGCCATTACTTCCTCGTCCGTGGCGCCCTCGCGCCCGAGCCTGATGTTGTGCATGATCGTGCCGGCAAACAGGAACGTGTCCTGGCTGACATAGGCGATCTTTTCCCTGACCGAGGTGAGCGTGGCACAAGAAATGTCCTGCCCGTCGAACATCACCCTGCCGACCTGCGGGTCGTACATGCGCATGATCAGGTTGAGGATGGTCGACTTGCCGCTGCCCGAGGGTCCGACCAGCGCCGTCATTTTGCCGGCGGCAAGCGTCAGGTCCAGTCCCTCGAACACCGGCGAGCTTTCGGGGTAGGCGAAGCTGACATTGTCGAAATGGATCTCGCCCGGCCCGGCCCGCAGCGGCTTTGCATCCGGCTTTTCGGCCAGCGTCAGCGGCCGGTCGGCGAGCTGGAACATCATGCGCACGCCGACAATGCCGGTTTCAAGCGAGATGCGTACGCGGGCCAGGCGCTTGGCCGGCTCATAGGCCAACAGCAGCGCCGCGATGAAGGCCATGATGTTGCCCGGCATCTGACCGCCGCCGCCCAGAACCAGGAAGCCGCTGACAAAAACGGCGCCAGCGATGGCCAGCCCCGCAAGCGTTTCCATAACCGGGCTGGTGGCGGCCTCCAGCGTGGCGATGTTGTTGGCGCGGCTCTCCACGTCCGACACGGCCTTGTACATGCGCTTCCGCATGGCGCCTTCGAGGCCGAAGGATTTGACGACGCGCACGCCGATCGCAGTTTCCTGCATCACCTGCACGATCTGGCCGAGCGAACGGAATTCTTGCGAGGCAATTTTTCGGACGCGCTTCAGGATACGATTGACGCCGTAAATGGCGATCGGCCCGATCACCAGACAGATCAGGGACAGCGCCGGCTGCTGCCAGACCATCACCCCCACCAGCGCAGCCAGCGTCACCAGGTCGCGAACATAGGACGTGACGATTTGGTCGAGCACGCTGCGCGCGGCCTGGGCATTGTTCGTCATGCGCGAAATCAGTTCGGACGAAGAGGTCGAATGATAGAATTCGATGCCTTGCGCGAGAATGCTGTCATAGATCTTGCGCTGCCGGTCGGCGATGATGGCATTGCCGACCCTGCTCATGAAGTAGGCCTGGATGAAGTTTGCGAAGCCCTTGAGAATGAAAATCGCTCCGGTCGCCGCCGCGATCAGATTGACCTGCCCAATCCTCTTATAAACCACGAATTCATTGGTGATTTCGCGCAGCATATAGGCGCTGGCTGCTGTCGTTGCCGCCACAACCAGCATCGACAGAATGGCCGCAGCGTAGCCAAATCTATGCGCGTGAAAGGATTCCCGCAAAAGCCTTGCGATAAGGCGCTGGTTTTCCGTCGAACGGAAGAAGCGAAACAAATGGCCGATCCCATGCCTGACTGACGAATTTCGGATTCGCCACCAGGGCGAAAGGCGGCTTATAGAGCGAGTTGTGGCCGGATGGAACCTTTCGCTGTCGCGGAGACAATCGGCTGCGGCACGGTGTCTTTTGCGCCACGATTGCGGCGTTCGAGCTTCAGGGAGATGACGACAGATGGATTTCGACCTTGTTGTGCGCGGCGGAACGCTGCCCGACGGCACCGTCGCCGACCTCGGCATCATCGGCGAGACGATCGTCGCCATCGAGCCCGAACTGCATGTCAGCGCCGGCACGGCGATCGACGCCCGTGGCAATCTGATCTCGCCTCCCTTCGTCGATCCGCATTTCCATATGGATGCGACGCTGTCCTACGGCATTCCACGCATCAACGCTTCGGGTACGCTGCTGGAAGGCATTTCGCTGTGGGGCGAACTGAAGCCGCTGTTGACCCATAACGCGGTTCGCGAGCGGGCGCTCGCCTATTGCGACTGGGCGGTCTCGATGGGCCTGCTCGCCATCCGTACCCATGTCGATGTCTGCGACGACCGGCTGCTGGCGGTCGAGGCGCTGCTCGACGTCAAGAAGATTGTCGCGCCCTATATCGATCTGCAACTGGTCGCTTTCCCGCAGGATGGCTTCTACCGTTCGCCGACGGCGCGCCAGAACACGCTGCGCGCGCTCGACATGGGCGTCGACATCGTCGGCGGCATCCCGCATTTCGAACGCACCATGGCCGACGGCACGCGCTCGGTGACCGAATTGTGCGAAATCGCGGCGAAGCGCGGGCTGATGGTCGACCTGCATTGCGACGAGACCGACGATCCGCTGTCGCGCCACATCGAGCAGCTTGCCTGTGAGACGCAGCGCCTTGGCCTTCAGGGCAAGGTGGCCGGCTCGCATCTGACTTCAATGCACTCGATGGACAATTATTACGTCTCCAAGCTCCTGCCGCTGATTGCCGAGGCCGGTGTGTCGGCGATCCCCAATCCGTTGATCAACATCATGCTGCAGGGCCGCCACGACACGTTTCCCAAACGCCGCGGGATGACCCGGGTGAAGGAGATGCTGGCGCTCGGCATCCGGGTCGGTTGGGGCCAGGATTGCGTTCTCGACCCCTGGTATTCGCTGGGCACCGCCGACATGCTCGACGTCGCCTTCATGGGGCTTCACGTCGCTCAGATGTCGAGCCCTGCCGACATGGCACGCTGCTTCGACATGGTCACCAACGTCAACGCCGCCATCATGGGCCTCGATCATCTCGGCCTTGCCGTGGGCAAGCGCGCCAGCTTCGTTATCCTCGATGCCGGCAACCCGATCGAAGCCTTGAGGTTACGTGCCGAACGGCTGTGCGTCGTCGCCAGGGGCAAGGTGGTGGCCGAGCGCACGAAACAGGAGACACGGCTGTCGATCGCCGGCCGTCCCGGACAGGTGAACCGGCGGCACAAAACTGCGTAGAAACAGCCGATTTCCGCCGCTGGTCTTACCGATTTGCCTCGTCAAAGCGACCGCTTGCAGCTAGGGAGCCGCATGGCCCAGTCGCTCGTCCGCACCTTCACTATCAGGAACGCGCTTCTGGCCGGCATCCTCTTGATGCTGGCCGGCGACTTCATGTTCGCGCTGAACGACGCGATGGGCAAATGGCTGGTCGCCAGCTTCTCGGTCGGCCAGGTGGTGCTGATCCGATCCATCGGCGCCTTCATCGTGCTCGGCCCGATGATCGCCAACCAGGGCGCCCGCAGACTGTTCCGGATGGAGCGGCCGGTCCTCCAGATTCTGCGCGTGCTGGCGACCACGGCGGACACGGCGCTGTTCTATGCCGCCGTCGTCTATCTTCCGCTTGCCGACGTGATGAGCTTCTACATGGCCGGGCCGATCTATGTGGCGGCGCTGTCGCATTTCCTGCTCGGCGAAAAGGTCGGCTGGCGCCGCTGGGCCGCCATCATGGTCGGCTTCTGCGGCGTGCTGATCATCTTGAAGCCGTCTTCGGCGGCGTTCTCGCAGTCCTCGCTGTTCGCACTGGTCGGCAGCATCGCCTTCGCCTTTGCCATCATCCTCAGCCGCCGCCTGCGCGGCACCAGCGACACAACGCTGGTCACCTGGCAGACTATCGGCACGCTGCTGGTCGGCGGCGTGATGACCATCGGCGCCTGGCAGACGCCCTCGGCACTCGATTTCGGCGCCATGCTCCTGCTCGGCATCGTCTCCTGCAGCGCGCATCTGATGATTACCAGGGCGCTGAAACTGGCCCCTGCCTCGACGCTGGCGCCGCTGCACTACAGCCTGCTTCTATGGGCGGTGATCTTCGGCCTGGCCTTCTTCGGCGACGTGCCGGGACCGCGCATCCTGATCGGCTCGGCCATCGTCGTGCTCGCCGGCCTGTTCATCTTCCACCGCCAGAAGGTGGTCGAAACAGGCGTGCCGCCGGAGAACGTGCCGAAAGGCGTGAATTGACCTAACCTTGGCGCACCGCCGCCAGATGCCGTGAAAACTCAGGCGTTTCCATCAGCGCCTTGCAACGGGCGAAGCGGCCGTCGGCATAGGCGCGGAAATCCTCGACCGGGTTGTTGTTGGCAAGCTGGATAAGGCCCCAGAGCGTCCACAACAGGTCGCACATCGCCTTGTAGGTGACGACGCGGCCGCGCTCGGCCGGTTTTGCCTCGCCGCCGAAATAGGCGCGCATCATCTCTTCCTCCTGCGCGGTGTCGAACCGGCCTTCGACCGAGAGGTCGCCGAGATCCCAGAGCGGGTCATTCATCCCCGAATATTCCCAGTCGACGATCCACATCCGCTCGCCCGTATCGAGAAAATTCTCGCACAGTGGATCGCAATGGCAGGCGGCAATCGGCAGTCTATGCGCGGCAAGGGACGCACGCACGGTGTCGGATTCGCGCACCACGTCGTGGTAGCCCGGCGGCAAGGCGACTTCCTTGGTCGATAAGACCTTGAGATAGTCGTCGATCATCGCAAACAGCTCGAAGCGGAACGGAAATACCGCACCGGACGTGTGCAGCTTGCGGAAGGCTTCGCCGGCGCGGGCCGGGCTGCCGGCGCGCAGCTTGAACTTTTCCGGCGACATCGTCACGGCGCCGGCAACGAAGCGGCTCGCCAGCACGCCTGTCGCGGGGTCGACATGCAGCACTTCGGGGCTGACGCCCGCTTTGGCCGCCTCACGCGCCGCCACCGCTTCATTGGCGCGGTTGATATACTCCTCGGTGCCTTTGCCGGGGATACGCAGGCAGATATCGCCGGCCCGAAAGACGAGATTGGTCATCCCGCCCAGCCGCTCAAGCGGTCCGTCATAGCCCGCCAATGCCGGAATTGCCGCAAGTGTTGCGCGTGCCTCGTCGGTCCCCATGCCTGTTGCCCCTGGCGTGTTATTTCTTGCGACAACGGTTCCACAGTTTTCGCCGTTTGGCTATCATCCCGATCGAGGGTGAGCAGCGAGCTGCCGGAGAAACAGCCATGGCGGGCAACAAGGATCATGGCGGGCTTGGCGCCGCCTATTCGGCGCAACGGCCCGAGGACGTCGCCGCGATCTACGACAATTGGTCGGAAACCTACGATGCCGATATGTCGGCCGCCGGCTACCGCCATCCGACGATCTGCCTGGCCCTGCTCGCACGGCATCTGCCGCGCGGCGCGGCCCCGCTTCTCGATGCCGGGGCCGGCACCGGGCTGATCGGCGAGTGGCTGGCCATCACCGGCTATCCCCAGGTCGAAGCGCTCGATATTTCGCAAGGCATGCTGGCCAAGGCGGCGGCAAAGGGCGTCTATTCGGCGCTGCATTGCCTGGCGCTCGGCGGCCCGCTCCCCTTTGCCGACAATGCCTATGCCGGCATCGTCTCGGCCGGCGTTTTCACCTCCGGCCATGTCGGCGCCGAGGGGCTGGACGAACTGATCCGCGTCTGCCGTCCCGGTGGCGTCATCGTGCTGACCATCAAGAACACGCTGTGGAACGCCGGCTTTGCCGATCGCATCGCTGCGCTCGAGGCTGAGGGCAGGGTCGTTCGTGCCGAGGAGACTGCGCCTTATGTTTCGATGCCGGGCGAGGCTGACACCGTGCCCAGCCGCGGCCTTGTGCTGCGCGTGAGCTGAGTCTGGCGCAGCCTATGCCTTGATCCTGCTCATCGAAGGATCGTACATCGGTTCGAGATGGATCTTCGCCGGCGTCAGCTCCATGGCGACCACCAGCTCATAGTCGCCCGAGCCGAGGAAATCGTCGCCGACGCCATCGGCGTTGCGGACATAGCCATAGCCGATGTTCTTAGCCAGCGTGTAGCCATAACCGCCGCTGGTGAGATAGCCGACCGGTTCGCCATTGCGCAAAATCGTCTCGCGCCCGACCAGCACGATATCGGGATCGTCGACCGTGAAGCCGGCAAAGCGTTTCTTCAGGTCGGCGCCGCTGATCTTTTCGAGCGCCCGCCGGCCGACGAAATCGGTGTTCTTCCTCAGCTTCACCGCCCAGCCGAGGCCGGCCTCCTGAGGCGTGTCGTTGGGGGTGATGTCGGAGCCCCAGGCGCGGTAACCTTTCTCCAGCCGAAGTGATTCCAGCGCCCGATAGCCGATCGGCCGGATGCCGTGCGGCTTGCCTGCCGCCATCAGCGTGTCGAAGATTTCGCCGGTGGCGGCGATTGGCACATGCAATTCCCAGCCGAGCTCGCCGACATAGGTGACGCGCAGCGCCCGCACCGTGTGACCGGCAATAGCGATCTCGCTGACATGGCCGAATGGGAAGGCGGCATTTGAGACATCCGCGTCGGTGACGGCCGAAAGCACATCGCGGGCGCGCGGTCCCATCAGCGACAGCGTGCCGAAATCCTCGGTGACATCTTTCAACGTCACGTCGAGGCCCTTGCCGACATGGTCGCCGATCCAGGAGAGATCATGCGTGCGGAAGCCGGTGCCGGTGACGATGTAGAATTTGTCTTCGGCGAGCCTGGCCACCGTCAAATCGGCCTCGATGCCGCCGCGCGTGTTGAGAAGCTGCGTGTAGGTCAGCCGTCCCACCGGCTTGGCGACATCGTTGGCGCAGATCCAGTCCAGCGCCTTAGCCGCATCCGAACCCGTCATTTCGTATTTGGCGAAGGACGACTGGTCGAAGATGCCGACCTTTTCGCGCACATGCCGGTGCTCGTCGCCGACGGTTGAGAACCAGTTCTGCCGGCCCATCGAATAGACGTCTTCGGGCTTGGTGCCCTGCGGTGCGAACCAGTTCGGCCGTTCCCAGCCGAGCTTGGAGCCGAACACCGCGCGGTGCTCTTTCAGCCGGTCATAGAGCGGCGAGACGATGCGCGGCCGGCCCGACAAATACTCCTCATGTGGAAAGCCGATCGTGTAATGCTTGCCATAGGCTTCCAGCGTGCGATCGCTGACCCATTGCCGATCGCGATGCAGGCCGGAAAAGCGCCTGATGTCGACCACCCAAAGGTCGAGCGGCGCTTCACCATCGACAACCCATTGCGCCAGCACCCAGCCGGCGCCGCCGCCGGAAGCGATGCCGAAGGCGTTGAAGCCGGCGCCGACGAACATGTTGGCGCATTCGGGCGCGACACCGAGGATGAAATTGCCGTCCGGCGTAAAACTCTCCGGCCCGTTGATCATCTGCTTGACGCCGACCGTCTCCAGCGCCGGCACGCGCGCGATCGCCTGGCTCATATGCTGCTCGAAATGATCGTAGTCGTCGTCGAACAGCCGGAACTCCCAGTCAACGGGGACATCGCCGCCCGGCAGGCCGGTCGTCCAGGCCTGCGGGTTCGGCTCATAGCCGCCCATCACCAGCCCGCCGACCTCTTCCTTGAAATAGGTGCGGCGGTCGGGATCGCGGATTGTCGGCGCGTCGGTCGCCAGCCCGTCGATCTTCTCGGTGATGATGTACTGGTGCTTGACCGGTTGCAGCGGCACGCAAATGCCGGCCATCGCGCCGACCTGGCGTGACCATTGCCCGGCGCAGTTCACCACCTTGTCGCAAGCAATGTCGCCCTTGTTGGTCTTCACCGCGGTGATGTGCCCGTCCGTCATGTCAAAGCCGGTAACGCGGACGTCCTCGAACAGCTTGGCGCCATGCATGCGCGCGCCCTTGGCCAGCGACTGCGTGATGTCGGAGGGGCTGGCCTGCCCATCGGTCGGCAGCCAGGAGGCGCCGACGAGGTCGCCGGTCTCCAGCAGCGGCCACATCTTCTTCACCTTGTCCGGCGACAGCAATTGCATGTCCATGCCGAAGCTTTTTGCCGTCGTCGCCAGCCTTTTGTATTCGGTCCAGCGGTCGGCATTGGTGGCGAGCCTGAGGCACCCGGTCATCTTCCAGCCGGTAGCAAGACCGGTTTCGGCTTCCAGCCCCTTGTAGAGTTCGACCGAATATTTGAGCACGCGGGTGATCGAGGCGGACGAGCGCAGCTGGCCGACCAGCCCGGCCGCGTGCCAGGTCGAACCCGAGGTCAGCTTCCCCTGTTCCAGCAACACGACATCGGCCTTGTGATCGCGCGCCAGGTGATAGGCCGTCGAACAGCCGATAATGCCGCCGCCGATGACGACGATGCCGGCATGCGTGGGCAAGCTCATGACTGTGTCCCGTATTTCGTGCGGTAATTGTCCAGCGCCGCGTCAAGCCGCGTCAGGTTCTCCGCGGTGTAGGCGACGTAGTCGATGCCGGGCGCGTCGAGGTAAAGTTCGGAAACCATGCTCCACATCGCCTCGCGCAGCAGCGAGGCGCATTGCATGGCCGCGTGCGAGCGGCGGATCGCCTCATCCGGCTCGCGCATGAAATACGCCGTGAGGAAAGTGAAGGACTCCGCGTCGCTCATCTCGGCGTTGGAGGCAACGCCGGCAAGATCGAACATCGCGGTGTTGAAACCGGCATATTCGAAATCGATGAGCCACAACCTGTCGCCATCGTCGAGGATATTTGCCGGCAGAAGATCGTTGTGGCCGAATACGATCGGCAGCAGCTTCTGCGCCCGCTCCAACTCGTCGGCCAGAGCCAGCAGCCTGGGCAGCTCGTCGCGCTTGCGGCTGCCGCCTTCGCTCAGCGTTCGCGCATAGTCGCGGATGACATGGAAGACCCAGAACATGAAGCCGGCGCCGGAGATGTGATTGGGCATCTCGCGATGGAACCCGCGCATAAGGGCTGCGACGCGGCCGATATTGGCGCGCACGTCCTCGGCAACATAGGTTTTCGCGCCGAGGAATTCCGTGACCATGATGCCGGGTTCGGAATGGCGGACCGCCGGCGCGAAGCCTGCGGCGTGCGCCGCGCGGGCCGTCATCACCTCGCGGTCGCGAAAGACGTGGTGAAATGGATAGTCCTGGCCGAAGCGCACGACATGCCGCCCGGCCGCGTCCTTGACCAGATAGTTGGCATTGCTGAGGCCGCCCGGCAGCGGCGCAATGTCGATGCTGCCATTCCAGCAAGGCAAGGCCCGGATGCGGTCTTCAGCAGTCACGGGGCCATCCCTGACTTTTGCGGAGCTTTCTTGGGCGCCATGCGCCGCGCAACGAGCGTTGGGAAACGTAAAAAATCTCGTCGGTGCGGGACGCAGGAACTCCTATCCCGCGCCGCACCGACGAGCCCCTCTGGCCAGGTTTTGATACCCGGTCTCCGCCCCCGCGGATTTGAGAAACTTTTGTGCCAGTTCAAACCCAGACGGTCTGGCCAGACGGTCCGGTCCGTGAATTGCGGCTCTGCCATCACCCTCCCGTGGCAGTTCCGAAGCTGTCACGCCGTCAATGTCACGCCAGTGCTACCTAACTGTCAATGAAATGTTGTGACTTTTTTTGGGTGTTTTGCCCGAAACCACGAGCAATTCCTTTAAAAACGGCGGCATTGCCCTAAAACCGGGCAGGCCGCAAATTGAGGAAGCCAGATGATCCATTCGAAACGGCATTGCGAAATCCTCCGCCTCCTCAAGGAAGAGGGCACCGTCACCATTGCCAGCCTCGCCGACCGGCTGGGGGTTTCGCTTGAAACGGTGCGCCGGGATGTCAAGCCACTGACCGGCAATGGCTCGGTGCTCAAGATGCATGGCGCCATCGGCCTGCCGTCGATGGCCGGCGAAGCGCCCTTCGAGCGGCGCATGCGCGACAATGCCGAGGCCAAGCGGCTGATCGCCCGCATGGTCGCTGCCACCATTCGCGACGGTGAATCGGTCATGCTGGACACCGGCACCACGACCTCGTTCCTGGCCCGCGAACTGCTCGGCCACCGGCGGCTGACGGTCGTCACCAACTCGTCCGATATCGCCCGCACGCTGGCCACCGTCAACGGCAACAAGGTCTATATGGCCGGGGGCGAATTGCGCAGCGATTCCGGGGCCGCCTTCGGCGCCTCGGCGATCGATTTCGTCAGCCGCTTCTCGGTCAGCCATGCGGTGATTTCGATCGGCGCCGTCGATGCCGCCGCAGGCCTTGCCGACTACGATCTGGAAGAGGCGGAGTTCGCCCGCATGGTGCTGTCGCGCGGCCAGCGCTCGCTGGTCATCACCGACCACACCAAGTTCGGTCGCCAGGGTCTGGTCCAGGTCTGCGGCTTCGACGGTTTTTCCGAACTCGCCACCGACCAGCCGCCGCCGCGCGACATTGCCTCGGCACTTGCCGAGGCTGGAGCGCGCCTCAGCATCGCTGCGGCCTAGCCAAACACCAGCGACTGGCGCGCCGCGATCCCGGCCCATGCCGCCACCCGATACCACGAAGGCGATGTTGTGCATCATGCGCGCCGCGTCGCCGGCCGCATAAGATGTCGTTCTGGTGAAAAATTGCTTTTTTCAATCATCCCGCTCTTCGCAATGTCCATGCAACTTGGCAGCCGCAAACAGCGCCTCGTCGAAATGCGGGCCGGGCGAATCGCCCGCATCACCAATGAGGCCACCATGCTGCAAACGATGCCTTGTCTTTCCTGGACGCTTGCGCGCTCCGACCTGGAAGCGGACCCGGCTTGGCTGGACATTCCGCAACTTTCCGCCGGCGACGGTGTATGACGGTGTATAAGGTGTCCAGGATCAAGAACCTCAAAACCTATGACTGGCGCTTCGCATGACTGATCCACTGTCGGCGATCCTGGGCTTCGGCCTGCTTGGTGTCGGCTGTCTCGCCTTCACTGAAAAGATCCTGCCGCTGCCGCCCTCGCATGTGCTGCTGCTGTTCCTCGGCATGACGGCAGCCTCCGATCTCCTGGCGCTGGCGATCCTGCTTCTGGTGACGACGCTGTCCGCCATCACAGGCTGCCTTGTCTGGTATAGTGTGGGCCGTAGGATTGGATTGGATCGTGCCGACAGGCTGGTCGAGCGTTTCGGCAAATATGTCTGCTTGCGCTATGCGACCTACAGCAAGCTTGGTCAGGCCTACCGCCGCCATCATGTCCGGGTCTCCTTGCTGGCGCAGTTCATCCCGACGGTTCGCAACTATCTGCCGATCGCGGCCGGCGCGCTCCGTCTTCCACTCTTGCCCTTCGCGGCGGCGACGCTGCTCGGCGCCACGCTATGGAACACCGGCTTCCTCGTCACCGGCTACCTTATGCGCGGCAGCGGCCGGGATTCCTATGCCATCGGCTTTCGCATCATCGTCATCGTTTTGGCGCTGGAGACGGCGTTTATGCTCGCGCTGCGCTACGGTTCAGCCTGCCGGCGGCGCCTCGGATTCCGCTGACCAGGAGGCGCCTCAAGCCGTATGGGTATAAGGCCCGCCTTCGGCTTTCCTTCCCCGTCGCGCCGGTGTTTAGTCCGGCCATGGCTTTCACCATCCGCCAGTTGCAGTTCTTCATTGCCGTCGCCGAGCAAGGCACGGTGTCGGGCGCCGCACAAAACCTCTCCATCTCGCAATCCTCGGTCACCGAGGCGATCAAGGAGCTGGAGAGCGATCTCGGCGTCGAATTGTTCGAGCGCCATCCACGTGGCCTCAACATTACTCACAAAGGCCACCAGTTCCTGCGCCATGCGACCAAGATCCTGGCCGACGTCTCCGACGCGCGCCGCGCTTTTTCCGACGACCAGGTGGTGGCCGGCGGGCGGCTGCAGCTCGGCGTCACCTCGCTGGTCGCGGGCTATGTGCTGTCCGATCTGCTGGCGCGCTACCGCCGCGCCTATCCCGGCGTCGATGTCTCGGCCATCGAGGACAATGGCGACTATCTCGAACATCTGCTGATCGGCGGCAAGCTCGACATTGCCGTCATGGTCACCTCCAATTTGCGCGACCGCACCGCGCTGCAGTCGGAAATCCTCGAGGTCTCGGCCTACCGGCTGTGGGTCCCGCTCGGCCACAAGCTGGCCAGCGCCGACATTATCGGCATAGGCGACATTGCCGGCGAGCCGCTGATCATGCTGACCGTCGACGAGATCGAGGAGAACACCGGCAAGCTTCTGGCGGCGATCGGCGCCAGGCCGCATGTCGCCTTTCGCACCCGCTCGGTCGAAGCCGTTCGCAGCCTCGTCGCCACAGGTGCGGGCGTGGCGTTGCTGCCCGACCTAGTCTACCGGCCGTGGTCGCTGGAAGGCGACCGCATCGAATCGCGCGACATTTCGGGTTCCCTGCCGGTCGTCCAGGTCGGCATGGTCTGGCGCCGCGGCTCCGGTCTGCCGCAGGCGTCGCGCGACTTCATCGGCCTTGCCCAGTCGCAGCGTATGGTACGCCAGCAGCGTTGATAGGGTTGCGTGGTTATCTATCGGAAAAACCGATATCGCGTTTCTGATAAATGAATTTGCGAAACCGGAATTTTCCGAGCACTTTTCATGTCAGGGACGAAAGCCGCCATCAGAGCGGCAACGTGCCATCGAATGAACTGACGCTTTTCAGCCTGCGGCTGACCGCGGCGGCGACTCGCTTCGCAGTCAGGCGCCAAAATGGGAGATTGACGATGAATTCATTCCTGAAGACGTGCACCGCCTTGACGGTCGCGCTGACCTTTTCCGGTCAGGCCGTCGCCCAGGTCAAGGAACTTGGCAAGGGCGAAGGGGAGGTCAGCATCGTTGCCTGGCCGGGGTACATCGAGCGCGGCGAAACCGACAAGGGCTATGACTGGGTGACCTCCTTCGAGAAGGAGAGCGGCTGCAAGGTCAACGTCAAGACCGCGAACACCTCCGACGAGATGGTCTCGCTGATGAATGAGGGTGGGTTCGATCTAGTCACCGCTTCGGGTGACGCATCGCTGCGCCTCGTTGCCGGCAAGCGCGTGCAGCCGATCAACACCGATCTCATCCCGAGCTGGAAGGCGGTAGACGACCGTCTGAAGGATGCGCCCTGGTTCACCGTCGACAAGGTGCATTACGGCGTTCCCTATCAGTGGGGCCCGAACATCCTGATGTACAACACCGATGTCTTCAAGGAAGCGCCCAAGAGCTGGAACGTCGTCTTCGAGGAAATGAACCTGCCGGACGGCAAGTCCAACAAGGGCCGCGTCCAGGCCTATGACGGCCCGATCCACATCGCCGACGCCGCCAACTATTTGATGTTCCACAAGCCGGAACTCGGCATCAAGGACCCGTACGAACTGAACGAAGACCAGTACAAGGCAGCGCTCGAGCTGCTGCGTGTTCAGCGGACGCTGGTCGGCCGCTACTGGCATGACGCCGCCATCCAGGTCGACGACTTCCAGAACGAAGGCGTCGTCGCTTCCGGTTCGTGGCCTTACCAGGTCAACACGCTGGTTGCCGCCAAGAAGCCGGTCGCCTCGACCGTGCCGGAAGAAGGCGTCACCGGCTGGGCCGACACCACCATGATGGAGGCCGACGCCGCGCATCCCAACTGCGCCTATATGTGGCTTGAGCATTCGCTGTCGCCCAAGGTGCAAGGCGATGTCTCGGCCTGGTTCGGCTCGCTCCCCGTGGTGCCCGCTGCCTGCAAGGGCAACGAGCTGCTCGGCGAGGAAGGCTGCAAGACCAACGGCTACGAGAACTTCGACAAGATCAAGTTCTGGAAGACGCCGGTCTCGAAGTGCGCCACCCAGAACGACCACTGCGTGCCCTACTACCGCTGGGTGTCCGACTATATCGGCGTCATCGGCGGGCGGTGAGCTCCCTTAACCCTCCCCCTTGTGGGGAGGGTCGACGCGCAGCGTCGGGGGGGCAACGCTGACGTCCGGTGCTAGTCACCCCACCCGCGGCTTCGCCGCGACCTCCCCCATCGAGGGGGAGGTGAAGTGCCGTGCCCGCTGGCCTGATTGGTGGCGGCAAGAGCTATTTCGACGAACACAAACCGGCAACAGACGGACAGCCCATGACATCGGCCGTTTCCTTCCAGAAAGTCTCTCGCCATTTCGGCAGCGTGCGCGCCGTCGATGCGGTCGATCTCGATATCGTGCCGGGCGAGTTCTTCGCCATGCTCGGTCCGTCGGGGTCCGGCAAGACGACCTGCCTGCGCCTCATCGCCGGCTTCGAGCAGCCGACCTCGGGCTCGATCTCGATCTTCGGCGACCGAGCCGAGGGCGTGCCGCCCTATCGCCGCAACGTCAACACGGTGTTCCAGGACTACGCGCTGTTCCCGCATTTGAACGTGCTGGACAACGTCGCCTACGGGCTGATGGTCAAGGGCATCGCCAAGCCGCAGCGGCAGAAGGCGGCGGAAGAGGCATTGTCGCTGGTGCGGCTTCCCGGCTATGGCGCCCGCCGTCCCGGCCAGCTCTCCGGCGGCCAACGCCAGCGCGTCGCGCTGGCCCGTGCGCTGGTCAACCAGCCCAAGGTGCTTTTGCTCGACGAGCCGCTCGGCGCGCTCGACCTCAAGCTGCGCGAGAACATGCAGGAAGAGCTGAAGTCGCTGCAGAAGGCGCTCGGCATCACCTTCGTCTTCGTCACCCACGACCAGGGCGAAGCGCTGTCGATGGCCGACCGCGTCGCCGTCTTCAATGACGGCAAGATCATGCAGATCGGCACGCCGGAAGACATCTACCAGCGGCCGAAGACCCGCTTCGTCGCCGATTTCGTCGGCTCCTCCAACGTACTGCCGCCGGACTTCGTCCAGCGCTATTCCGGCCAGCACCGCTGGGGCAGCCTGCGTCCCGAATCCATCCGCATCGGCCGCGCCGCCAAAGGCGAGGGCGTCGCCGCGCGCCTGGTCGGAACCAACTATCTCGGCGCTACGACCAAGCTGACGCTCGACGCCGACGGGTTGAGGCTGCACGCCATCGTACCGGCCGGGACAAAGCTGCCGGCGAAAGGCGAAGCGGTGGTGCTGACGTTCAACCGCGAGCATTTGCATTTGATGGACGAGCCGGCATGATTGAGGTTTGCGCCAAGCACCCCCCTCTGTCCTGCCGGACATCTCCCCCTCAAGCGGGGAGATTGGCTGTTCCTCCCGGTTTCGCCAATCTTCAACGTTGGGGATTTGGCGAGGCAGCGAAACTGCTGATCTCCCCCCTTGAGGGGGAGATGTCCGGCAGGACAGAGGGGGGTGTGAAGGAACGCGGCTTCTCAGGGTTCCTTCAGCACGCGGTCGCCCCATGACCATCGCCGCGCTCAACTCAACCTCCGCCCCCGCCATCCTGCCCGGCAGCGGTGGCATGCGCGGCGCACTGTCGGACCTTTTCTGGCGCAAGCCGCAACTGCTGCTGTTCCTCATGCTGCTGCCGCCGGTTCTATGGCTCGGCGTTGTCTATATCGGCTCGTTGTTCGCACTTCTGGCGCAGAGCTTTTTTTCGATCGACGAGTTCTCCGGCCTCATCAACCACGAATTCACGCTGAAGACCTATGGCGACCTGTTCCAGCCCGCCAATCTCGACATCATCCTGCGCACGGTGACGATGGCGGTGCTGGTCACGCTGGCCTCGGCCGTCATCGCCTTCCCGATCGCCTATTATGCGGCGCGCTATGCCCGCGGCCGCTGGAAGGCGCTGTTCTATCTCGGAATCATGCTGCCGCTATGGTCGAGTTACCTCGTCAAGATCTACGCCTGGAAGCTGATCCTCGCCAAGGAAGGCATTTTGACCTGGCTGCTCGCCAAATTGCATCTGCTCTGGGTGCTCGATGGCTGGCTGTCGCTGCCGGTCGTCGGCGGCAACTCTTTGTCGGTCTCCGCCACCGGCACCTTCATCGCTTTCGTCTATGTCTGGCTGCCGTTCATGATCCTGCCGGTGCAGGCGGCATTGGAGCGCGTGCCCGGCAATCTGGTCGAGGCGTCCTCCGATCTCGGCGCATCGCCGGGCCAGACCTTCCGCAACGTGCTGTTCCCGCTGGCGCTGCCCGGCATCGTCGCCGGCTCGATCTTCACCTTCTCGCTGACGCTGGGCGACTACATCATCCCACAGATCATCGGCACATCGCGGCTGTTCATCGGGCAGGCCGTCTATTCGCAGCAAGGCACAGCCGGCAACATCCCGCTCGCCGCAGCCTTCACCGTCGTGCCCATCGTCATCATGGGTTTCTATCTCTGGGGCGCCAAGCGCATGGGGGCCTTCGATGCGCTCTGACGGTTCGCAATCCGCTCCGCTCGGCCTCAAGATCGCTGCCGCCTGCGGCCTGCTGTTCCTGCATCTGCCGATCTTGTTGATCTTCGTCTACGCCTTCACCACGGAAGAGAAGAGCTTCGTCTGGCCGCCGCCGGGGCTGACCACGCAATGGTTCGCCGTCACCTGGAACCGGCCGGATGTCTGGCAGGCGCTGTCGCTTTCGGTCCGTGTCGCCGCCATCTCGACCGCGATTGCCTTGATACTGGGCACGCTGTGCGCCGCCGCCGTGTCACGGACGAAATTCTTCGGCCGCGAGACGATCTCGCTGCTCGTCATCCTGCCGATCGCGCTGCCCGGCATCATCACCGGCATCGCGTTGCGCTCGGCCTTCTCGCTAGCCGACATCCCGTTCTCGTTCTGGACGATCGTGCTCGGCCACGCCACCTTCTGCGTTGTCGTCGTCTACAACAATGCGGTCGCCCGTTTCCGCCGCACTTCCGGCTCAATGATCGAGGCCTCGATGGATCTCGGCGCCGACGGCTTCCAGACCTTCCGGCACGTCGTGCTGCCCAACATCGCCACCGCTCTGCTTGCCGGGGGGATGCTCGCCTTCGCGCTCTCCTTCGACGAGGTCATCGTCACCACCTTCACCGCCGGCCAGCAGCAGACCGTGCCGATCTGGATGCTGGAAGAGCTGATCCGCCCACGCCAGCGTCCGGTCACCAATGTCGTCGCCATGGTCGTGGTGCTGGTGACGCTGCTGCCCATCCTTGCCGCCTATTACCTGACCCGCGACGGCGACCAGATCGCCGGTTCGGGCAAATGAAGAACAGCGAATAGGGAGTAGCGAACAGCGAATAGGGGAGATTGCACGACCAGCCCTATTCGCTACTCGCTATTCGCTACTCGCTCCTGACCGAGGAGAACCTGCATGGACACCCAGATGCTGATCGGCTCGAAGTTCGAGAACGGCACCGAGACCGAGGAGCCGATTCTGAATCCAAAGACCGGGGCGACCATTCTCAACCTGCCTGAAGCAAGCCAGGCGCAGATCGAGGCGGCTGTTACTGCCGCCGGGCGAGCATTCGTCTTGTGGTCACGCACAACGCCGGCGCAGCGCTCCGGCTATCTCCTCAAGATCGCCGACCGCATCGAGGCCAACGCGCGGGAGTTCGCGGCGCTCGAGGCGCTGAATTGCGGCAAGCCGATCAACGCCGTGCTCAATGACGAGATCCCGGCGATCGTCGACTGCTATCGTTTCTTTGCCGGCGCTGTGCGTTCGATGCCGGGCGTGGTCGCCGGCGAATACATTCCCGGCCACACCTCGATGGTGCGGCGCGATCCGATCGGCATTGTCGCTTCCATCGCGCCGTGGAACTATCCACTGATGATGATGGCCTGGAAGCTGGCGCCGGCCATTGCCGGCGGCAACACCGTCGTCTTCAAGCCGTCGGAGCAGACGCCGCTGACGGCGCTGAAGCTGGCCAGGATCCTGGCCGAGGTTCTGCCCGAGGGCGTCGTCAATGTCGTGCTCGGCCGCGGCGACAGCGTTGGCAACACGCTGATTAATCACGCCAAGGTCAACATGATTTCGATCACCGGCGACGTCGCCACGGGCAAGAAGGTGCTGCAGGCCGCCGCCAAGTCGGTCAAGCGCACGCATCTGGAACTCGGCGGCAAGGCGCCGGTCATCGTTTTCGACGACGCCGACCTCGGCGCCGTGGTCAACGGCCTGCGCGCTTTCGGCTACTACAATGCCGGGCAGGATTGTACAGCCGCCTGCCGCATCTATGCCGGCAAGAAGATCTACGACAAGCTCGTCGCCGATCTCTCATCTGCCGTCTCGACCATCAAATACAACCAGCCCGATGACACCGAAAACGAGATCGGGCCGCTGATCTCGCGCCGCCAGCGCGATCGCGTGTCGAGCTTCGTCGAGCGCGCTTCGGAACTGAAGCACATCGAGATCACCACCGGCGGCAAGCCGGGCGCAGGCTCCGGCTTCTACTACCAGCCGACGGTGGTTGCCGGCGCGCTGCAGGAAGACGAGATCGTGCGCCGCGAAGTGTTCGGCCCGGTCGTTTCCATCACCCGCTTCTCCGAGGTCGATGAAGCTGTGAACTGGGCCAATGACAGCGACTACGGCCTGGCATCCTCGGTGTGGACCAAGAACGTCTCGCGCGCCATGGCGACGGCCGCCCGTCTGCAATATGGCTGCACCTGGATCAACACCCATTTCATGCTGACCAACGAGATGCCGCATGGCGGGCTGAAGCAGTCTGGCTATGGCAAGGACATGTCTCTCTATGCGCTGGAGGATTATACCGCCGTTCGTCATGTGATGGTGGCGCATGGGTAGAGGCCGCCACTATCTCTAAAATATTCGCCAACCCGTTTTCTGTACATTAAGCGAGAGTTACTTTTGCGGTACGGCGGGAGTTCACGATTTACTGAATATTCAACCTGAACGAGCAGCCTCTTGCCGGGAAACCGCGCGGCGAGGGGTTTGCGCATGAACACGACCAAGATCAAGCTGGTACTCATTGGCGGCTTCTGTCTGCTGATCGCTGTGTTCGGCGGCAAGGACATGATCAAGAAGAGCGGCTGGCCCGAGGCGCCTGCTGAAATCCTCGCGGTCAATGTCGAATGCGACATGGAATCGACCGCCCACAAGATTGTCTACAAGACCGTCAGCACCGCCACGATCCCGTGCGAACTGGTGGATGCGTTCAAGACGGTTCATGCTGACAAAGAGTGGAAGGTGACCCAGAAATTCACCGGCACCTTGCGCGTCGGCACCGGCGCCGACGCCGTCGAGGCCACGATGGAGCTGAACAAGAACGGTGCCCGCGAACCGCAGGTCGGCGACAAGCTCACCGTCGTCCAGAACCCCGCCAACCCCACCCAGATCGAACGCACCGGCATGACCGGCACGCGTTTGACGATCGTCATTGGCGCTGGACTGCTCGGCGCGTTGCTTCTCTATCTTGCTTTCAAACCCCGCCGGCGGATGTCGACCTCCGCCGTGGCGGGCAACCCTGCCGGAGATGCCGGCGCGGACCAGCGCGCGCGCCAGGCCGACGCCTTGATAGCGGCGGCCCTGGCCAAGCAGGCCACATTGCCCAATCAGCCGGCACGTGTCGCGGCTGCCGGATCGGCCAGGGAAGGGCGGTTTTCCGGGCAGCGGACGAGTTTCGGCCGCCGCAACTGATGGCCGAAAACTGCTGCACCTGCACGGCTACTCCACGATGCGGTAGATGTTCCAAAGGCTGGTGCCTGAAACGACGTAGGGCTCCATCTCCTTGCCCCATTTGGCGTGCGCGTCGATCTTGCCGATCCTGGCGAAGAATCCCTCCAGCTGGGCAAGGCTTTCGACCTGATGATGCGATTCGACCGTCGCTTCCCGAGCTCCGACCGAACCGGTCATGATCTGGAACTCGAGATCGGCAATGCCGACCTGAGAGCCGATCTCGCGTTCCCATTTCTTCAACAGGTCGAGCACGGTCTGCTTGTGCCCGAACTTGGCGTCGATCTGCCATCTGGCGCTGAACATTTTTGTCTCCTCCAGTTTTGCGGCCCAAACCGCGGTTGATCTTTCCGCGGTGGAACTACTCGTCCCAGGCCTGCACGACGGTCTGTCGTGCGATCCGCCCATTCTTCAGCTCCAGCATCGCCGCGCAGAACACTTTCGTTCCGTCCGGATAGGCGCAGGCCTGGGTGAAGGCGAGATTGTCGCCATCGGCGATGGTGGTGTCGACCTTGTGGGTCATCGCCCGGCTGCAGATGTCGTCCCAGAAGGTGTTGATCGCCGCCCGGCCGCGGATCTCGCGCGGCTTGCTCGGCGGATTGTTGCGGTCGATCACCCGCACCAGTGCGTCGTCGGCATAGAAGCTAGCGAGCATCCTGCCGTCCCGTCCTTCGATCGCTTTCTTGATCGCCGCGCCGTCCACGCTCTGCGTCTTGGTCAGCATCTTCTCCTCCATGGCCCGTTGATCGGGCGGTTGAATGATCACAAGCAATGCCCGGCGCACCGCCCGGCAGTTTCTTTCACTGCGACTTGGCTTTGACGGCTGCGAACACGCCGTCGGTCTGTTGTTTGAAGGTCGCGAAATCGACCTGGCTGCCGTTGAGCATCGTCGACCAGTGGCGCACGATGGCCGCCATCGCGATCGCCTCCTTGATCTCCTCATCGGTCGCGCCATTGAGCTTGGCGGCCTCGGTGTGGAAATAAATGCAGTACTGGCAGGGGATCTGCGAGGCGACGGCCAGCCCCAGCAGTTCCTTGGTCTTGCCGTCGAGCGCGGTCTTGGGGTTGAGCTGCACACCCTTGATCTCGGCCCAGGCGCCGGCAACCGCGACATCGGGCAGCGTCTTGAACATGTCCGGCACTGAGCCGAGCGTCGCCTCGATGTCCTTGTAGGCGGCGGCCGCCGAGGCATCCTCGGCTCTGGCGGGAGCGATCGTGAACAGCGCGCCAACGCCTGCCGCTATCACCAGCGATTTGATCGACCTGTTTGACTTCAGCATTGCATCCTCCATCCGCAGTGCCTTTCCCGGCGACATCCGCCTGGCCTGCATGGAGAGAATTGGTACGCCTCGACCCCACCTGGCCGCTTCGCCCGAAAGCGCCATGGTCCCTATGGCCCGTCCGGGCCAGCCTGCCTGGCGGAAAATGCCGCTGCCGCCGCCCGTGACGGCAAATCGAGCTTCAGCAATATGTTGGCGACATGACGCTTGACCGTATGCTCGCTGAGCCTCAGCTCGGCGGCGATCGCGGCATTGCTCTTGCCGTCGGCGATCAGGATCACCACCTCGCTTTCGCGCGCCGTCAGTTGAGCCGGCTCGGCGGGTTTCGCCTTGCGGCGGCAGGCCGGCTCCAGGTGCTGTTCCGACGTTGCCTGGACCAGCGCCAGCGGCTCGTCCAGCTCATCCACCGTGACACGCCCGGCATCGATGAAATGCAGGCCGGATCCCGCCGCCAGATCGGCGGCCAGCCGCGACGCCAGAATATCGCCGCGCCCGGCATGGGCGGCGATCTGCATCGTCACCCGTGCCATCAGCCCCACCGGCGGCCCGCGCATTTCGACCTCACCGACATGGGCGCCCTGGGCGCTTGCAATGCCCATATGTTGCGCCGCATCGCGCAGTGCCGCCGCGCAGCGTATGGCCCGCGCCGGCCCGTCGAAGCGCGAGATCATCAATTCGCCATGGATGCCGGCGACGCGTCCGCCATGACGGCCGACCAGCTGCCGCCAGCTCTCCTGGAAGCGCTCGCTACGTTCGCTCCACATGCGGTCGCCAACCCGCGCCGTGTCGTAGATGCGTGTCGCCAGAAGAGCGGCAAGCACGCGCTCCGCTTCGGCCACGGCACGCTCGCCGGTCAGGAATTCCTCGATCAGGTCCGCCACCCGGTCGACATCGCCGGTCCAGATCGGGTGGTCGCGCCCGGGGACCTCGACCAATCGCGCATTGGCGATCTCTTTCGCCAGGAAGCGGCTGGCGTCCGGGTCGACCCGCGCGTCGTTGCGGCGATGGATGAGCAGGGTCGGTGCGCCGATCGCCGAAAGCACGCCGCGCACGTCGATCCCGGCATTCATTCGGGCAAGAGCGGCCGCTGCCGTCGGACTGGCCGACAGCCGCTCGAAGCGGGCCCACCACTGGGTGAAATGCGCATCATCTACCCGGCCGGGAGCGAAGTTGGGCAGTGTGGCGCCCGTGCCCCATTCCGTGCCGGCCGTCGCGATGAAGGCCTCGAGGCGCTCCGGCGACATCACCCATTTGTGGAAATGCGCATAACCGCCATAGAGCGCCAGCGCTCGTGTCCGTTCCGGATAGGTGGCGGCAAACAACATTGCCATCGGCGCGCCTTCCGAAGCGCCGAGCAAGGCCGCGCGGCCGCTGCCGGTGGCATCCATCACCGCGCGCACATCGTCCATGCGGGTTTCGAGGCTCGGCAGGTGGCGTGGGTCGACGCGGTCGGACAGGCCGGTGCCGCGCTTGTCGAACAGGATCAGCCGCGAGAACGCCGAGAGCCGTTTCAAGAGCCTGGCGTAGCCCTCGTCTTCCCAATGCAGGTCGAGATTGGAGATGAAGCCGGGCACGAAAACCAGGTCGAACGATCCCTGGCCGACCACCTGATAGGCGATCCGCACGTCGCCGCTGAGGGCATATCGCGTCTCGATCGGCCTCACGTTGCTATCCCGCCCGGCCAGACGATTTCTGATCGCCGACCATAGCAGACGCCTGGCGGATGCGGCAGCCAAACTTTAGAAGACAGGAATATAGCCCGCGGCGAACCGTGTTCGCCCGCCATTTCTGGGGGAGGCTATTTCTGGGGAGCGGCGCTCTCTGCACCCGTGGGTTGGACGTAGCCGATGCTCACATCGGCCTGCTCCTCGGTCTTCGGCCGCTTGATCCTGGCCGAGGCCACGACGACGAGTTCGTCAAAACCTTCGCCGCCACTGTCCAGCATCTCGAAGAACTGCCGGCGCATCCTGGGCTCCCAGAACTTGTTGATGTGCTCGGCCACGCCCGCCACACCTTCCTCGCGGGGCCTTGAATGGAAGAAGGCGGCGATCTGGTTGGCCATGCGCACCAGCTTTTCCCCGGTGCTCGTGATGTGTTCTTCGTCATGCGACATGCTGGGCAACTCCCAAGACCACCCGTTCCGGGTGGGTGAAAACATCGAAATCGTCGCCGCGCACCAGCGCCACCAGCGTCATGCCGGCCTCTTCGGCGGTGCGGATGGCAAGGGCTGTCGGCGCCGACACGGCGATGATGAAGGCGGAGCCGATCGCCGCCGTTTTCTGCACCATCTCCACTGAGACGCGTGATGTCACCACCACCGCGCCCGATGCACCGTCAATGCCGGCCTTGGCCAGCGCGCCGGCCAGTTTGTCCAGCGCATTGTGCCGGCCGACATCCTCGCGCGCCATGACGATGCCTTTGCCGGGAATGTAGAAGCCCGCTGCATGCACGGCGCCGGTTTCTGAATGCAGAGGCTGCACCTTGGACAAAAGCTTTACCGAACGGGTGATGTCGTCGGCTTCAAGCGTAAGCTTGGACGCACCAACCTTATCGACCGAGCGCATCGCTTCCTCGATGGATTCGATGCCGCACAGCCCACAGCCGACCGGGCCGGCGAGCCGCCGCCGCCGCGCCTCGAAGCGCGTATTGGCCTGGTCCTTCAGCCGGATCTGGATATCGATGCCGGCGCCATGGTCCTCGACCTCGATCGCCTCGATCTCGTCAGGCAAACCGATGATGCCTTCGGTCAGCGAGAAGCCGAGCGCGAAATCCTCGAAGTCGGCCGGGCTCGCCATCATCACCGCATGGGTGGTGCCGGCAAACGAGAACGCCACCGGCGTCTCCTCCGGCACCATGCGGTTGGCCGCCGCGGTGCCACTTGCACGGTGGGCGAGGCGAGAGATCTGGCTGATTGGCTGGCGGGAGCGCATCAGGGTCCCTTCATCCAATCCGGTGTCAGTTCCGGAACATCGCGCGCGATGGATTCATAGGCCTTATGATGCCCGTAGCCCATTATGTACGCGACAATGCGGCGAAGGTTGTTGAAATCCTCCTCGGAAGCATGTCCCTGGATGTCGAACAAAAACTGGTTCAGGTCGGCGCCTTGCTTCTCACATAGGCGCAGAAGCGTTTCGTAGGCTTCCTTTTGAGTCACTCTTGTTTCCTCCGGCGGCGAGTCTACCCAGACTACTCCGCCGCCTGTAGCGGAGCGATGCGGCGGCTCTGCTCGGCCTGCTCGTTATAGTCGCGCTGCCAGTCCGAAGGTCCGTTCGACGCGCCGACCTGCACTGCGGTCACCTTGTACTCCGGACAATTGGTCGCCCAGTCGGAGAAGTCGGTGGTGATGACGTTGGCCTGCGTGTCCGGATGGTGGAAGGTGGTGTAGACCACGCCCGGCGACACCCGGTCGGTGATCAGCGCACGCAGCGTCGTCTCGCCCGAACGGCTGGTCAGCCGCACCCAGTCGCCATCGCGCAGGCCGCGGTTCTCGGCGTCGTGCGGATGGATCTCCAACCGATCTTCCGAGTGCCACATGACGTTTTCGGTGCGCCTTGTCTGTGCACCGACATTGTACTGGCTGAGAATGCGGCCGGTGGTCAGCAGCAACGGGAAACGCGGCCCGGTCCGCTCGTCGGTCGCGACATATTCAGTGCGGATGAACTTGCCCTTGCCACGCACGAAGCCATCCATATGCATGATCGGTGTGCCGAGCGGCGCCTTCTCGTTGCAGGGCCATTGCACGGATCCGACACGGTCGAGCAGCTCGAAGGACACGCCGGCGAAGCTCGGCGTCGTTTTTGCAACCTCGTCCATGATCTCGGAGGGATGCTGATAGTTCCAGTCCAGCCCGATCGCACGGGCAAGCTCCTGTGTCGCTTCCCAGTCGGCGTAGCGCGCCTTCGGCTCCAGAACCTTGCGCACCATGTTGATGCGGCGCTCGGCATTGGTGAAAGTGCCGTCCTTCTCCAGGAAGGTCGAGCCCGGCAGGAAGACATGCGCGTAGTTGGCGGTCTCGTTGAGGAACAGGTCGTGCACGACCACGCATTCCATCGCCGCCAGGCCGGCCGCGACATGCTTGGTATCAGGGTCCGACTGCAGGATGTCCTCGCCCTGGATGTAGATGCCCTTGAAGGAGCCGTCGACGGCGGCATCCAGCATGTTGGGGATGCGCAGGCCCGGTTCGTCGTCGAGCTTCACCCCCCACAACGTCTCATAGATGTCGCGCACCGCCTCGCCGGAGATGTGGCGGTAGCCCGGCAGTTCATGCGGGAACGAGCCCATGTCGCAGGAACCCTGCACGTTGTTCTGGCCGCGCAGCGGGTTCACGCCGACGCCGGGACGGCCGATATTGCCCGTCGCCATGGCAAGGTTGGCGATAGCCATAACCGTGGTCGAACCCTGGCTGTGTTCGGTGACGCCAAGGCCATAATAAATCGCGCCATTGCCGCCCTTGGCATAGAGCCGCGCAGCACCTCGGATCAGTTCGGGATCGACGCCGGACAGCTTGCCCACGATTTCGGGGTTGTTTTCCGGCAAGGCGACGAAAGAAGCCCAATCCTGGAACTCCGCCCAGTCGCAGCGATCGCGGATGAAGGCTTCGTCGAAAAGCCCTTCGGTAACGATGACATGCGCCAGCGCCGTCAGCACCGCCACGTTGGTGCCCGGCTTCAGCGGCAGGTGATAGTCGGCCTCAATATGCGCCGACTTGACCATTTCGGTTCGGCGCGGATCGAGCACGATCAGCTTGGCGCCCTGGCGCAGCCGCTTCTTCAGCCGCGAGGCGAACACCGGGTGCGCGGAAGCCGGATTGGCGCCGATGATGACGGCGACGTCGGTGAAATCGACGGAATCGAAATCCTGCGTGCCGGCCGAGGTGCCATAGGTCTGGCCGAGGCCGTAGCCGGTCGGCGAGTGGCAGACGCGCGCGCAAGTGTCGACATTGTTGTTGCGGAAGCCTTGGCGCACCAGCTTCTGGACGAGATAGGTCTCTTCATTCGTGCAGCGCGAGGACGTGATACCGCCGATCGAGGTGCGGCCGTATTGATACTGGATACGGCGGAATTCCTTGGCCGTATGGGCGATGGCCTCTTCCCAGCTCACCTCGCGCCAGGGATCGCTGACCTTTTCCCGGATCATAGGCGACAGGATGCGGTCCTTGTGGGTGGCATATCCATAGGCGAAACGGCCCTTCACGCAGGAGTGGCCGTGGTTCGCCTTGCCGTCCTTGTAGGGCATCATGCGAATGACTTCGTCGTCCTTCACTTCGGCCTTGAACGAGCAGCCGACGCCGCAATAGGCGCAGGTGGTGACGGCGGAGCGCTCGGGCATGCCTTTCTCAAGCACGGTCTTTTCACGCAGCGCATCGGTCGGACAGGCCTGCACGCAGGCGCCGCAGGACACGCATTCGGAGGCGATGAAATCCTCGTGCATGCCGGCGACCATGCGCGATTCGAAACCGCGGCCCTCGATCGTCAGCGCGAAGGTGCCCTGCACCTCCTCGCAGGCCCGCACGCAGCGCGAGCAGACGATACATTGCGCCGGATCGTAGGTGAAATATGGGTTGGACTCGTCGCGGGCGATGTAGTCGACCGCCAGCGAGCCATGGCCGGGCGCGACGCCGTTTTCCTGCTTGACGTGGTTGCGGCCCTCAATGCCGAAGCGGTTCTCGGTCAGGCCGACCGATTTCGCCACAACGTCGAACTCGCTGGCGCCGGTGCCGGCCTTCTCGTTCCAGCCGGTCGGGTGGTCGGAGACGTAAAGCTCCATGACACCGCGGCGGATGGCGTCGAGCCGCTCGGATTGCGTGCGCACCACCATGCCTTCGCCGACGGGCGTCGTGCAGGATGCCGGCGTGCCGCCGCGCCCGTCGATCTCGACCAGGCAGACGCGGCAGGAGCCGAACGAGTCCAGCATGTCGGTAGCGCAGAGTTTTGGGATCTCGACCCCGCCTTCCATCGCCGCGCGCATGATCGACGTACCCTCCGGCACGCTGATGCTGCGGCCGTCGACGATCAGCGTAACCTGCTTTTGCGCCTTCGATTCCGGGGTTCCGTAATCGAGTTCTTCGATGAGTGTCGGGAAGTCGGCCTTGATATTCATCTGCCAGCTCCTATTCAGCAGCCACGCGCGCCGGCGCGGGCTTGAAATCTTCGGGGAAATGGGTGATCGAGCTCATCACCGGATAGGGCGTGAAGCCGCCCAGCGCGCAGAGCGATCCGAACTTCATCGTGTTGCAGAGATCGGTGACCAGTGCCAGGTTCTTCTCCGGCTCGATGCCGGCGGCAAGCCGGTCGATGGTCTCCACCCCGCGTATCGAGCCGATGCGGCAGGGCGTGCACTTGCCGCAGCTTTCGATGGCGCAGAACTCCATGGCAAAGCGCGCCTGCTTCAGCATGTCGGCCGTGTCGTCGAACACGGTGATGCCGGCATGGCCGATCAGTCCGTCGCGCTTCGCGAACTCTTCGTAGTCGAACGGCGTGTCGAACAGGCCGCGCGGGAAATAGGCGCCGAGCGGGCCGCCGACCTGCACCGCCTTCACCGGGCGACCAGTGGCCGTACCGCCGCCGATATCGTCGACGATCTCGCCCAGCGTCATGCCGAACGCCGCCTCGAACAGGCCGCCGAACTTGACGTTGCCGGCGATCTGTATCGGGATCGTGCCGCGCGAGCGGCCCATGCCGAAATCCTTGTAGAAGGCAGCACCCTTGTCCATGATGATGGGCACGGAGGCCAGGCTGATGACGTTGTTGATCACCGTCGGCTTGCCGAACAGACCCTGGATTGCCGGCAGCGGTGGCTTGGCTCGCACCACGCCGCGCTTGCCTTCAAGGCTGTTCAGCAGCGAAGTTTCCTCGCCGCAGACATAGGCGCCGGCGCCGACGCGGATTTCCATGTCGAAGGCGTTGGGCGAACCCAGCACGCTGACGCCGAGCACGCCTGCCTTGCGGGCGACCTCGACAGCCTTGTTCATGACAGCCACCGCATGCGGATATTCCGAGCGGATATAGACGAACCCCTTGGTCGCGCCGGTGGCGATGCCGGCAATCGTCATGCCTTCGATGAGCACGAAGGGGTCGCCCTCCATAATCATGCGGTCGGCAAAGGTGGCGCTGTCGCCCTCGTCGGCATTGCAGACGATGTATTTGCGGTCAGATGTCGTATCGAGCACCGTCTTCCACTTGATGCCGGTCGGGAAGCCGGCGCCGCCTCGGCCGCGCAAGCCCGATTCCGTGACCTGTTTGACGATGTCGAGCGGCGCCATGGCCACCGCGTTCTGCAGGCCCTTGAGCCCGCCCAGTGACTTGTAGGCATCGAGCGATAGCGGGTCGTTGATGCCGCAACGCGCAAAGGTCAGGCGCGTCTGCTTGGCCAGGAACGGGATTTTGTCGGGCGCGCCCAGCCAGCGCTTGTGATGCCCGCCGGTGAGAAAGCCGCTGTCGAACAGGCTCTTGACGTCCGATGGCTTGACCGGCCCGTAAGCGACGCGGCCCTTTTCGGTCGCGACCTCGACCATCGGTTCGAGGAAATAGGCGCCGCGCGAGCCGTTGCGGACGATCTTGGCCTCGACACCCCGTTCGGCCAGTTCCGCACGAACAGCCTTGGCGACTTTTTCGGCGCCGAGCGCCAGCGCGCCGGAGTCACCTGGAATGTAGATGCGCGGGATCATGAGCGTACCTCCGCGACGATCTCTTCGATCTTCTCGTCATCGAGCCGCCCGATCACCTCACCATCCAGCATCGCCGACGGTGAACAGGCGCACAGCCCGAGGCAATAGACAGGCTCAAGCGTAACCGATCCGTCGCGGGTGGTCTCATGGAAATCGATGCCGAGCAACTGCTTGACCTTTGCGGCGATCGCATCCGAACCCATCGACTGGCAGGCTTCCGCCTGGCAAAGCTTGAGCACATGCCGGCCAGCCGGCCGGGCACGGAAATCATGATAGAAGGTCACGACGCCATGCACTTCGGCCCTCGACAGGTTCAGCCCATCGGCGATGACGGGCACGGCGTCCTGCGGCACGTGGCCAAATTCTTCCTGGATCTCGTGCAGGATCGGCAGCAGGGGGCCTTCGAGGCCCTTCAACTCCTGGATGATCGCCGCCGTGCGCGACCGTATCTCGGTACTTGCAGGCTGCATCGTCACGCAGCGCCCTCCCTATCGTAGCGACCGATGCATATAATCGTCCAAAAGCATGACGCGGTTTTGGAACAACGACATGCCTACGCCGCTTAATCGCTAAGTGCTTAAGAAATCAGAGAAAACCTCTGAAATCAATAAAGCGGTTTCGTTGCACGATAGAAAATTTCTATCGCGCCGATTGACCAGTTATGACTAGCTCAGCGATTGGCGCGGAAATCGTCTGCCAGCGCCATCGCCTCGTCCAGCAGCGCCTGCACCAGCGGCGTGTGCGGTTCGCGCGGCGCGGCGACCAGCCCGACAGTGTGGCTGGCATCCGGTTCGACGATCGGAATGGCCCGGATCGGTTCGGAAAAACCGAATGTTTCCGCCAGGTTGAGCGGCATGATCGACGACCATTTGCCTGTCCGTATGTGGGAGAACAGCACGATCATCGAGTTGGATTCCAGTGTCGGCCGCACCTGCACGCCGGCCTCGGCCAGATGCTGGTCGATGATGCGGCGGTTCTGCATGTCCGGCGTCAACAAGCAGAGCGGCAGCTGGCTGATTTCGGCCCATGTCACTTTGTCGCGATCCGAATAGGGATTTCCGACCGCCGTGATCAGCTGGTAGCGCTCGTCATAGAGCGGCACGCTGGTCACCCGTCCGAGAGGCTCGTTGTCGAGATAGGTGATGCCGGCATCGACGTCGAAATTGCCGAGCAGCGACAACACCTCGATCGAGGTGCGCGACAGGATAGAGAAGGTGACGCCCGGATGCTTCTCGCGAAATGGCGTCGTAAGCCGCGCCACCATGGCGAGGGCGGTTGGGATGGCGGCAATACGGATACGCCCGGACAGGCCATGTCGCGCCGCCCGCATCTCTTCGCGCATGGTCCTGGAATCGCCGACGATGCGACGCGCCCACACCAGCACCTGCTTGCCTTCCGGCGTCAGCCCCTGAAAGCGCGAACCGCGATTGACCAGCATGACGCCGAGCTGGCCCTCCAGCTGCTTGATCCCGGCCGACAAGGTCGGCTGCGTGACGCCGCACGCTTCCGCCGCCCGGCCGAAATGCTCCTCCTTGGCCAGCGCGATGAAGAATTCGAGCTTGTCGATCATACCATCCGTCCGTTCGTTGCGCGCAAGGTCGGAGAAATTGCCTTTCGCCGCAAGCTCTACCCGCAATTGGCCATGCATCCACATCTTTGGGCCGGCTGGCTGTTTCCCCCGGCCGAACACGGCGCTATGTGGTTGGATGGAATACGAGGAGATCGGACATGCTGGGCTGGTTCCGCAAGCTTTTGCCGCGCGAAGATCGCTTCTTCGACCTCTTTGAACGGCATTCCCGCACCGTGGTCGGCGGCGCCGAGGCGCTGGAGCAGCTCCTGCAGGGCAAGGACATCGATCGTTGGTGCCAGAAGATCATCGATCTCGAGGACGAGGCCGATCATATCACGGCCGAAGTGCTGCTGGCGGTGCGGCGTTCCTTCATCACGCCCTTCGATCGCGGCGACATCAAGGACCTGATCCAGTCGATGGATGACGCCATCGACATGATGCACAAGACCGTCAAGACGGTGAAGCTGTTCGAAAAGAAGGAATTCGACCCGCTGATGCAGGAGATGGGGGGCGTCATCGTTGCCGCCTCCAGGCTGGTTGCCGAAGCGATCCCGCTGCTCAGCAAGGTCGGCACGCACACGGTACGCCTCAACGCCATCGCCGAAGAGGTGATGCGCGTCGAAAGCCGCGCCGACGATCTGCATGAGCAGGGATTGAAGGACCTGTTCAAGCGGCATGGCCGCAGCGATCCGATGGCCTACCTGATCGGCTCGGAGATCTACGGCCAGCTGGAGAAGGTGGTCGACCGCTTTGAGGACGTCGCCAACGAGATCAGCGGCATCGTCATCGAGAACGTTTAGGCAATGGAAGCCACCATCGCCTTTCCCGTGCTGATCGGCCTTGTCGCCGTCGCGCTGTTTTTCGATTTCCTAAACGGCTTGCACGATGCGGCGAACTCCATCGCCACCATCGTCTCCACCCGCGTGCTGAGACCGCAGTATGCGGTCCTGTGGGCGGCTTTCTTCAATTTCATCGCCTTCATGTTCTTCGGCCTTCACGTGGCTGAAACCGTGGGAAAAGGTATCGTCGACGTCAGCATCGTCACGCCGGCGGTGATCTTCTCGGCGCTCGTCGGCGCCATCGTCTGGAACATCGTCACCTGGATTGCCGGCATCCCGTCCAGCAGTTCGCATGCGCTGATCGGCGGGCTCGTCGGCGCCGGCGTTGCAAAGGCTGGGCCCGGCGCCATCGTCTGGACCGGGCTTGGCAAGACGGTCGCCGCAATCGTCGTGTCGCCGGCGACAGGGTTTGTTCTGGCGCTGGTCCTGATCCTGGCCGTTTCCTGGCTGTTCGTGCGCCAGACACCGTTCGCCGTCGACAGCACCTTCCGCGTCATGCAGTTCTTTTCGGCCTCGCTTTATTCGCTAGGGCACGGCGGCAACGACGCCCAGAAAACCATGGGCATCATCGCCGTGCTGCTCTATTCGCAAGGTATGCTCGGCGGGACGTTCTACGTGCCGCTGTGGGTCGTCCTCACCTGTCAGACAGCACTGGCGCTCGGCACTTTGTTCGGCGGCTGGCGCATCGTTCACACGATGGGCTCGAAGATCACCCGGCTGAATCCGATGCAGGGCTTCTGCGCCGAGACCGGCGGCGCCATCACCCTGTTTGCCGCCACCTGGCTCGGCGTCCCCGTGTCGACCACCCATACCATCACCGGGGCCATCATCGGTGTCGGCGCCGCCCGCCGCGTCTCGGCCGTGCGCTGGGGCATTGCCGGCAACATCGTCATCGCCTGGATCGTCACCTTGCCGGCCACGGCTGCAATTTCGGCGCTCACCTACCTTGCGGTTGGCCTGGCAAGGTGAGGCGGACACCGTGGTGCTTGGAGTCGCTGCCAATCTGCACTATCTGAGCCGCAGCCAAACGCCTTAGGGGATAATGCATGTCCGTCACCAAGGAAATCGTCACCGAGCGTCTAAAGACGGTCAACGGGCCGGACTTCACCGGCAACATCGTCGACCTCGGCATGGTTTCGGAGATTTTCATCGCCGATTCGAAAGTGTTTTTCTCGATCACCGTTCCCGCCGCCCGCGCACAGGAGATGGAGCCGCTGCGCGCTGCAGCCGAGCGTGTCGTCAAGGCGATCCCTGGTGTCGCCGGCGCCGTCGTCGCGCTGACGGCGGAGAAGAAGGGCGGCGGCATGGAGGCTCCGGTTGCGTCGCGCCCCGCGCCCAGGCCGGCACCGACGGCCGCGCCCGCCGCGCCGCGCCCAGCTCCACACTCCCCAGCCCCGCACGCCCCGGCCTCGCAAAGCTCGGGCAAGCGCGGCGTGCCCGGCATCGAGGCGATCATCGCGGTGGCGTCCGGCAAGGGCGGCGTCGGCAAGTCGACCACCGCTGTCAACATCGCGCTTGGCCTCGCCGCCAACGGTTTGCGTGTCGGCGTGCTCGATGCCGATATTTATGGCCCGTCCATGCCCAGGCTGCTCAACATCCATGGCCGGCCGCAGACCGTCGACGGTAAGATCCTGAAACCGATGGAGAATTACGGCCTTAAGGTGATGTCGATGGGCTTCCTCGTCGACGAGGAGACGCCGATGATCTGGCGCGGTCCGATGGTGATGTCGGCGCTGACGCAGATGCTGCGCGAGGTCGAATGGGGCCGCCTCGACGTGCTCGTCGTCGACATGCCGCCCGGCACCGGCGACGCCCAGTTGACCATGGCCCAGCAGGTGCCGCTGGCCGGCGCCGTCATCGTCTCGACCCCGCAGGACCTGGCGCTGATCGACGCCCGCAAAGGATTGAATATGTTCAAGAAGGTCGACGTGCCGCTGCTCGGCATCGTCGAGAACATGAGCTATTTCATAGCCCCCGATACCGGCAAGCGCTACGACATCTTTGGCCATGGCGGGGCGCGGCGCGAGGCCGAGCGACTCGGCGTGACCTTCCTCGGCGAAGTGCCGCTGGAAATGGGCATTCGCGAAAGTTCTGATGAAGGTGCTCCGGTGGTGGCGTCGAAGCCAGACAGCGCCGAGGCGAAGATCTATCGCGGCATTGCTTCGAAGGTCTGGGACCGGGTCAACGAAGAACGCGGCGCGGCCGAAGCGGCGGTGCCGAACATCGTGTTCGAGTAGCTCGGATATCCCTTCCCCTTGAGGGGAGGGTGGCCCGAAGGGCCGGGTGGGGTCCGCGGTGACACGCTCGACGCTATTTCTTTACAAGTCGAGGCAGCTCAACTCACGTTGAGGCAGTTGAGGCGACCCCACCCGCCTCGCTTCACGAGGCACCCTCCCCTCAAGGGGGAGGGGAGCCCACCTTCTCGCCAAAACTTGAAAAAAACTGCCCGGCCAGCTTCTTCGAAGTCGATTCGATCAGCCGGCTGCCGAGTTGGGCGATCTTGCCGCCGACTTCGGCCTTGGCCGCGTATTTGAGGACCGTCGCATCCGGCCCGTCCGCCGTCAGCGTCACGTCGGCGCCACCCTTCGCGAAGCCGGCAATACCGCCCTTGCCCTCGCCCTGGATGGTGTAGGAGTGCGGCGGCTTCAGGTTCTTCAACGTCACCTCGCCGTTGAATGTCGCCTTGATCGGTCCGATCTTCAACACCACCGTCGCCGCCATTTGGGTCGGCGATTTCATCTCCAGGTGCTGGCAGCCGGGAATGGTCGCCTGCAAAACCTTCGGATCGTTCAGCGCGTCCCACACTTTCTGCAGGGGGGCGGCAATGCGTTCCTCGCCTTCGATCACCAAAGCCATCGACACCTCCCGGACAGACTTCGAAGGCCTAACGCAAGGTCTGGTCTGTGTCTATCGCACCAAAGTCCGGTTGCGACGGTGCGCCCTCTTGCCTGCTTCCGCGCGTTGCCATATCGATTTGTCTTACAAATACGGAGACCATGATGGCAGGCGCCCCCACCGGAAAGAAGAAATTTCGCTCGCAGGAGTGGTTCGACAATCCCGACAATCCAGGCATGACCGCGCTCTACCTCGAGCGCTACCTGAACTACGGCCTGACGCGGGCCGAGTTGATGTCGGGCAAGCCGCTGATCGGCATCGCCCAGACCGGCTCGGATCTGTCGCCATGCAACCGCCATCATATCGAACTCGCCAAGCGCGTGCGCGAAGGCATCGTCTCGATGGGCGGCATCCCCTTCGAATTCCCGTGCCATCCGATCCAGGAGACCGGCAAGCGCCCGACCGCGGCACTCGACCGCAACCTTGCCTATCTCGGCCTGGTCGAAGTGCTTTACGGCTATCCGCTCGACGGCGTCGTGCTGACCATCGGCTGCGACAAAACCACGCCGGCGCTGCTGATGGCGGCGGCCACCGTCAATATTCCGGCCATAGCACTTTCGGTCGGACCGATGCTCAATGGCTGGCACAAAGGCAAGCGCACGGGATCCGGCACCATCGTCTGGGAATCGCGCCAGCGGCTCTCCGCCGGCGAGATCGACTATGACGAGTTCATGGACATCGTCGCCTCATCGGCGCCGTCGACCGGCTATTGCAACACCATGGGCACCGCCACCACGATGAACTCGCTGGCAGAGGCGCTCGGGATGCAATTGCCGGGCTCGGCTGCCATTCCGGCACCCTACCGCGAGCGCGGCCAGATCTCCTATGAGACGGGCAAGCGCATCGTCGAGATGGTGCATGAGGATCTGAAGCCATCCGACATCATGACGCGCAAGGCGTTCGAGAACGCCATTGTCGTCAATTCGGCGATTGGCGGCTCGACCAATGCGCCGATCCACCTCAACGCGATTGCCCGCCATCTCGGCGTGCCGCTCACCAATGACGACTGGCAGACGGTCGGCCTCCATGTGCCGCTCATCGTCAATCTGCAGCCATCTGGCGAATATCTCGGCGAGGACTATCATCATGCCGGCGGTGTGCCGGCTGTGGTTGCCGAACTGATGAAGGCCAAGCTGCTGCCCTATCCCGAAGCCATGACCGTCAACGGGAAATCGATCGGCGACAATTGCAAGGGGGTCGCCAACGAGAATACCGATGTCATCCGCACTGTTGCCGAGCCGCTGAAGGCCAATGCCGGCTTCATCAATCTCAGCGGCAATCTGTTCGATTCCGCCATCATGAAGATGAGCGGCATCTCGCCGGAATTCCGCGAACGCTATCTCTCCAACCCGAACGACCCGGAAGCCTTCGAAGGCAACGCCATGGTCTTTGACGGGCCGGAGGACTACCACGCCCGCATCGACGATCCGGCGCAAGGCATCGACGAGCACACCATCCTATTCATGCGCGGCGCCGGCCCGATCGGCTATCCCGGCGGCGCCGAGGTCGTCAACATGCAGCCGCCCGCTTATCTCATCAAGAAGGGCATTCACGCGCTGGCCTGCATCGGCGATGGCCGCCAGTCGGGCACATCGGGGTCGCCCTCTATCCTCAACGCTTCCCCGGAAGCCGCCATTGGCGGCGGCCTGGCGCTGCTCAAGACCGGCGACCGTGTGCGCATCGACTTACGCAAAGGCACTGCCAACATCCTCGTCTCCGACGAGGAAATCACGCGGCGCCGTGCCGAACTGCAGGACGATGGCGGCTATCACTATCCCAAGCACCAGACGCCATGGCAGGAAATCCAGCGCTCCATGGTCGACCAGTTCTCGGAGGGCATGGTGCTGAAGCCGGCGGTGAAATACCAGGACGTCGCCCATACCAGCGGCGTGCCGAGGGACAACCACTAAGCGTTGCAAGTTTGGTGAAATCGAAGGCGGCTTGCCATCGGGTAGGCCGCCTTTTCTCATGGCAACGCTCTTGTATCGATTGGGCCAAGTCTACAGATACGTCGTCTCGACAGGTCCTGCACGAGGGATAACACCCATCAATGACGAAGCGGCGCTCTTCCCTCGGTTTCCTCGGCATGTTCGGCCGCTCGGGTGACTTGCGGGAACTGGACAACGCGCTGCGCGGCGCCGATCTTCATCCGGCGATTGTTCCCGAGGGGGTAAAGCTCACCATCGTCAATTTGATGAAGGATCGTTGGCCGGACGAGCCGCCGCCCGACGCCTACCGGTCCGTGGCGCAGCTGTTCGGCTTTTGCATCGCGGGCCCACAAACCTTCGAGCAGGCCAATGGGCCGGAGCGGCGGCTGGAGGCTGAGCGCCGCATCGAGGCTGCGCTTGAAACCGGCGACAGCCTGGATGCCCAGATCGTGTTGATGGCGCTGCATGGCAAGCTGATCAGCGCCGAAGTCGTCGAGCGCTTTGGGCTAAGTGCGGACTGACCTTCGTAAGGTGAAGCTTACCCGCCCATGCCGCTGCGTGGCAGCTTGATCATCTCGCCGAAGCGGGCACGCAATTTGTCGTCGAGCAGCTTCGGCACATGGCGCGGGAAGCGCTCGGCCAGCACGCGCTTCTTTTCGATGATCGCCCGCTGCAAGATGTCGGGCCGGCCCTTCTCGTTCCATTCCTTGGGCGAAAAGCGGTCGCCGACGGCAGGATAGAAATACTCCGTCTGCATCAGGCGCAGCGTCTGCTCATTGCCGAGATAGTGGCCTGGGCCATTCATGCAGACTTCGGTGATGGTGTCGATCGACAGCGCTTCGTCGGTCACTTCGATGCCGCGCACGCAGCGCAGGCAGTGGCCCAGCATGTCATTGTCGATGATCAGGCTCTCCAGGCAAAAGCCGAGCAGCGAGGCATGCATACCCGCCGATTCGTAGACCAAGTTGAGGCCGGCAAGACCGGCCATCACATCGGTGATGCCCTTTTCATAGCCGGACTGGATGTCGGGCAGTTTCGAATCCGTCATGCCGGCGGCCGAACCGCCCGGCAGATCGTAGAACTGCGCCATCTGCGCACAGGCCGAAGTCAACACTGCCTGCTCGGCCGAGCCGCCCGACATGGCGCCGGTCCTGAGGTCGGAGACGAACGGCCAGGTGCCGAAGATCGCCGGATGCCCGGGCTTGATGGCGTTGACGTAGATGAGGCCGACCAGCACTTCGGCCACCGCTTGCACCACAGCGCCGGCAATTGCCGCCGGAGCGGTGGCGCCGGCCTGGCCGGCCGATAAAAGCAGGATCGGGATGCCGCCGTCGACACAGGCTTCGAGCACGCCGCAGGCGTCCTCGGCAAACTTCATCGGCGGCACGACGAAGCAATTGGAGTTCGACACGAACGGCCGGGCGCGGAAATTCTCCTCGCCGCCGGCGATCGCATAAAGCATTTCCAGCGCCGGCTGCACGTTCTCGCGCACCGTGAACGAGGTGCCGACATGCTTCGACGTCCCCATCACGCAGGCGTAGAGCGTGTTGAAGTCCATTTCGAGCGGATCGGGAATGTCGCGCGGCACCATCGGCCGCTGGAAGAAATGGATGTTGTCGAGCCCTTCGACGAGGCGAGCGGCATCATAAATGTCCTGCACCAGCGACTCGCGGTATTCGCGCTTTTCGACATCGACCAGATGCACCGCCGCACCCGCCGTGCCGTAATGCACGCGCTTGCCCTGGATAAGCATGTCATGCCTCGGGTCCTGGCCGTGCAGCGTAAAATTCCGCGCGGCTCGTCTGATCGTGTCCATCACAAGCCCACGTGGGAAACGGACGCGGCCGTCATCGCCATAGACGGCGCCGACCCCGGTCAGCGCCTCGATGCAGGAGGGAATGGCATTGGCGAAGCCGACGGTCTCCAGCAGCGTCAGCACCGCTTCATGGATGCGCTCCTGGTCGTTCTGGTTGAGCGGCCCGTAGCTGCCGCCTTCGAGGCCGGCGCGCACCGGCCGGATATCGTCGGCAAGCGGTGCGGCCCGCATGGCGCGGCGCGCTTCGCGCCCGCCGGATCGGCGCGAACGCTGGTCGGCTGATGCATCTTTAGGAGCCGCATCCTGCTTCTCAACAGCCACTGACATGGGGGGCACTCCACCTTTAGCTTGCGAAACACGACGCGATGATTGGTCCACCGTCGGCTTGCTTCGTCCCTCTGTCAGCCGACTATGCCGTTGCCATTGGCCCAGCCTATGGGCCAGTCAACGCAGCCGAGTATGCCAGAGAGCTAATGCAGAATGTTGGTGATCACGCCAAGGGCCGGGGCTGTTCAAAGCTCCGGCACAGGCAAATCAGGCTGCCGCGGGCCTGCGTCCGGCTGCAGTCGCGAGTTCGCGAATACCCGGCTCGATGTGCTGCAGTGCGATCGAGGAAATGCCCAAGCGCATGAAACGCGACGGCTTTTCGGTGCGATCGAAGAAGCGGTCGCCCGGCTCGATGATGACGCTGCGCGAGGCCGCGGCCTCGGCCAGTCCACGTGAATCGGTGCCGCGCGGGCCTTCCAGCCAGAGCGATGTGCCGCCGGCCGAATCGGTCGAGCGCCATTCCGGCAGGAATGCGGAAATCGCATGGACCAGACGCTTGCGCCGCTCATCGAAGGCCGACGACAGCCGCCGCACCAGCGCCTCGTGATGGCCGAGCGACAGGAACAGCGCTACCGCGCGCTGATTGTTGGCCGGCGGGTGCCTGAGCATGAAGCGGCGCAGCGCCCTAAGCTCGGAGATTAGTCCAGCCGAAGCGACGATGTAGCCAAGCCGCAGGCCCGGAGCCAGCGTCTTCGACATCGAGCCGACATAGACGACGCGACCCGAGCGATCGAGGCTCTTCAGCGCCTGCTGCGGCGCCTCGTCGAGAAGCTGGCTGTCATAGCCGTCCTCGATGATGATCTGGTTGTGGCCGTTGGCGCGCGCCAGAAGGTCCTGCCGCCGCTCTGCCGACAGCGGCACCATGGTCGGGCAATGGTGGCTGGGGGTGACGAAGACAAAGCCGGAATCGTTGGGGATGGACGAGGTGACGATGCCGGACTGATCGACCGGAACCGGCTGGATTTCGGCGCCTGCCAGGCGGAAGATCGAGCGCGCGTCGGGGTATCCCGGGTCTTCCATCGCGACCTTGGAGCCCTTTGTCATCAGCAGTGTCGCCAGCATATAGAGCGCGTTCTGGGCGCCGAGCGTGACGATGATCTCGTCCGGATTGGCGAAGATGCCGCGCCGCGGCAACAGCCGCGCCTGGATCTGCTCGATCAAGAGCGGATCGTCGCGGTCGACCATGTCCGAGGCCCAGTTGCGGATCTCAAGCACGGCCAGCGCCATGCGGTTGCACTCACGCCATTCGGCGGTCGGGAACAATGCCGGGTCGAACTGGCCGTAGACGAAGGGGTAGGACGACTTGATCCAGTTGTCGTGCTTGGCCGGCGGCGGCATGTCGCTGGCAGCGATCTGCCGGCGTGCCTTCCAGTCGATCTCGTTTTGCTGGTCCGGCGCCTTCTGGTGCGGCTTGGCGGGGGTGGCCAGCACATCCGGATTGACGAAATGGCCGCGCCGTTCGCGCGCCACCAGGAAACCTTGGTCGACCAATTGCTGGAACGCCAGCACCACAGTGCCGCGTGCGACGCCGAGTTTTTCAGCCAGGATGCGGCAGGACGGAAGCGGCATCGAAGCGGCGATCTGCCGGTCGAGAATGGCGGCGACGATCGCCTGACGGATCTGCGCCTGCAGGGTCTGGCCCGATTCCGCCGAAATCCGGAACAGGCCGGACCATATGGCCGTGTCGTTACGCTGTGGCATGGAAGGTGTTCCTCGATGGCCAGTCTTTTTTGCTTGGCTGGACCAGCGGAAGGTAACCGTGGCACAAGGGGTTGCGCCAATCAATTTTTCTGATCGCTGGGATTTATGCCAGTGATCTATGCGCGACGCGCAGCGTCGTCGCATCCCCGGGTGACGCTTGCGTCATCCCGCAGCGCGGACGCCCGCGCGATGCGAAGCGTCGTCGCGCCTCACTATCCCCAGCGCGACGCGCAGCGTCGTCGCTACTCCCATCACATCATCCAGCGCGACGCGCAGCGTCGTAGCTCCATCACATCGCACTATGCTGCACTGCGTCATCCCCACGCATTGAAACATGGGGAATTCGGCTCAATAAGATCAGCGCGACGACACGCGCCGGAAACATCCGGTCTGATAAGATGTCGTGAAAAACGATCAGGAGCCGGCAGTGGATCATTCCTCCTTCGACAAACAGCTTGTCGCCTTGCGTGCTGCGCGCGCGGCGGCATCGGGCACGATGCGCGAGGCGTTTGCCGCGGACCCCAAGCGCTTCGAGACATTTTCGGCCAGCGACGGCGACCTTTTGCTCGACTGGTCGAAATGCGCGGTCGACCGGCGCACGATGGAACTGCTCGAGAAGCTCGCCGCCGCCGCCGATCTCGAAGGTCGCCGGGCCGCAATGTTTTCCGGCAAGAAGATCAACATCACCGAAGACCGCGCCGTGCTGCACACGGCGCTACGCAACCTCGCGGGCAAGGGCGTCACGGTCGACGGCCAGGACGTCAAGGCGGATGTGCTGTCCGTGCTCGACGCCATGGGCGCTTTCGCCGATGCCATTCGCTCCGGCAAGGCCGCCGGCGCCACCGGCAAGAAAATCACCGATATCGTCAACATCGGCATTGGCGGCTCCGATCTCGGCCCGGCCATGGCGACGCTGGCGCTGGCGCCCTATCACGACGGCCCGCGCGCGCACTACGTCTCCAACATTGACGGCGCCCATATCCACGACACGCTGAAGGGCCTGTCGGCCGAAACCACCCTGTTCATCATCGCCTCGAAGACCTTCACCACGGTCGAGACGATGACCAATGCCGAGACGGCGCGCGAATGGGTGCAGAAGGCGCTCGGCAAGGAAGCCGTCGGCAAGCATTTCGCCGCCGTCTCGACCGCGCTCGACCTGGTTTCCAAGTTCGGCATCGAAGCGGATCGCGTGTTCGGCTTCTGGGACTGGGTCGGCGGCCGCTATTCGCTGTGGGGCGCCATCGGCCTGCCGGTGATGATCGCCATCGGTCCGCGCAATTTCCGCGCCTTCCTCGATGGCGCGCATGAGATGGACGAGCACTTCCGCACCGCACCCCTGCAGAAGAACCTGCCGGCGCTGCTTGGGCTGGTCGGCTGGTGGCATCGCGTGATCTGCGGCTATCCGGCGCGTGCCGTCATCCCCTATGACCAGCGACTGTCCAGGTTGCCGGCCTATCTGCAGCAGCTCGACATGGAATCGAACGGCAAGGGCGTCACCCTCGACGGCACGCCGGTGATGACGCCGATCGGACCGCTGGTCTGGGGCGAGCCCGGCACCAATGGCCAGCACGCCTTCTTCCAGCTGCTGCACCAGGGCACCGATTTCATCCCGGTCGAGTTCCTTGCCGCTGCCGTCGGCCATGAGCCTGATCTCAAGCACCAGCACGATCTACTGCTTGCCAATTGCCTGGCCCAATCGGAAGCGTTGATGAAGGGCCGCACGCTGGACGAGGCTCGCGCGCAGATGCTGGCCAAGGGCATGAAGCCGGCCGATGTCGACAGAATAGCCCCGCACCGCGTCTTCTCCGGCAACCGCCCCTCGGTGACGATCCTCTACCGCAAGCTCGACCCGCGCACCTTCGGCCGGCTGATCGCGCTTTACGAGCACCGCGTCTTCGTCGAAGGCACTCTGTTCAACATCAATTCCTTCGACCAATGGGGCGTCGAGCTCGGCAAGGAGCTGGCGACCGGCCTGTTGCCAGTCGTGGAAGGCAAGGAGAGCGCCGCCAAGCGCGACGCATCGACGGCCGGGCTGGTGGCGCGCATCCAGCAACTGCGGGGGGCTCAATGAAAAATCCGGCCGACATCAAGGGCATCTTGTTCGACAAGGACGGCACGCTTGTCGATTTCAACGCGACCTGGCTCGGCATCGCCGATTTCATGGCCATGGATGCTGCCGAGGGCGATCGCTGGAAAGCCGACAGGCTGCTTTCAGCGGCGGGCTTCGATTTTGTCGCCAAGCGCTTCAAGCCGGATTCCATCTTCGCCTCGGGCACCAATATGGATGTCGTCGAACTGTGGTTCCCGCGCCTGTCCGACGAGGACCAGATGCTGGCCGTCGCCCGCTTCAACGAGATCACCTCGGTGCAAGGCTCATCGATGGCGGTGGCCTTGCCCGGCATCGTCGCGGCGCTGACGGCTCTGCACAAGCGATCCTACCGGCTCGGCGTCGCCACCAATGATTCGACTGCCGGTGCCGAAAAGACCATGGTCACGCTCGGCGTCGCGCAGCTGTTCACCGCCGCCTATGGCTATGACGCGGTCGCCAATCCGAAACCGGCGCCGGACACGATCGTCGCCTTTTGCGACCTGACCGGGTTGAAGGCGTCCGAGATCGCCATGGTCGGCGACAACCGCCACGACCTGGAGATGGCGCGTGCCGGCGGCTGCGGCCTGGCGGTCGGCGTGCTCTCCGGCACCGGCACGCGGGAATCGCTGGCGTCGATCGCCGATGTCGTTCTGGATTCGGTTGCCGACTTGCCGGACTTTCTGTCGGCGCGGGTCAAGGAGACGGTCTGACGGGGGCCTGGGGCAAACTCAATTCGGCTCGGGATTTCCCCGCCAATGGCCGAGTTGGGGGAAGCAGCCATGAAACTATGGAGCTTCTGGTTTGTTTTCGGACATAGTGGGCTACTCATCAGCAGAGCAAACGTACCCGCATTTGCCGCACCTGATCTTGGCGCTTGCGTTATCGATGTCTTCGCCAGGCTGAAGCTCGAAGCCGCGATTTTCGCACTTTGGGCAAACTATGAAGCCGATACGTTGAACAACTTTAATCCACGCCATTCGACTTCTCCTATCAACGGCTAATCCAATCTATTTTCTGCCCCTTGAGGTTTGTCCACAATGAGTAGAATCCGGCCATTCAGAGCGACTGGGCTTTGCCGCGTCGCGCTAGCAATCTTCCGGCTCGAACCAAAACACACCGCTCGGCTTGGTCACATCACCCTTTGCGTCGCCGAAATCCGGCACCTGATATTCGGCGAGCAATCGTAGCCGCGACAGCGGCAGATCGGCGCGGCGGGGATCGCCGACCAGCACCTCGATGCCGGCTGCCAGGCAGCGGTCGAGGAACGGGATCACCCGCAGAGCAACCTCGCGGCCGTAGAACACGTCGCCGGCAAGCACGAGATCGACCGCTGGCGGCGGGCCCGTGGTGATATCCTGGTCGACAATGGTGATCTCGACGCCGTTGGCCAACGCGTTGAGGCCGATCGCGGCGACGCCGTTGCGATCGATCTCGGCGGCGATCACCGCGCTGGCGCCGGCCTTGGCGGCGGCGATGCCGACGAGGCCGGAGCCAGCGCCGAGATCGAGCACGCGTCGGCCGGCTACGCTTTGCGGATGGTCGAGTATATAGCGCGCAAGCACCGCCCCGCCGGCCCATGGATAGGCCCAGTAGGGCGGCGGTGGCTGAGGCGCGTCGTCGACTGGCTCAACCGCATCGTCGTCCGCGCCTTGGTGCGGATCGACAAGCCGCCTCAGGCCGCTGCCGGGATGAGCCGTGTAGAGTTGGATTTCAGGAAGTGCTGGAACAGGCGCAAGGCGCATGTTCGCCTTGATGAACGTCGCCGCGTCGGGACGCGGATTGTCGTCTACACTTTCGCCGCGACTAGGCTCGTCGTTCAAATCTATTCCCGCAGCGCCCGGCGCAAAATCTTGCCCACCGGAGTCTTCGGCAGTTCGGTCCTGAACTCGATGTATTTCGGCCGCTTGTAGCCGGTCAGGTTTTCGCGGCAATAGGCGGTCAGCGCCTCAACGGTCAGCGCCGGGTCCTTCTTGACCACGAACAGCTTCGGCACCTCGCCCGAATGCTCGTCCGGCACGCCGATCGCCGCCACTTCGAGCACGCCCGGATGCTGGGCGACGACTTCCTCGAGTTCGTTGGGATAGACGTTGAAGCCGGAGACCAGGATCATGTCCTTCTTGCGGTCGACGATCTTGGTGTAGCCGCGCTCGTCCATGAAGCCCATGTCGCCGGATTTGAAAAACCCGTCCTTGGTCATCACCTTGGCGGTCTCGTCCGGCCGGTTCCAGTAACCGGCCATGACCTGCGGCCCGCGAATGCAGATCTCGCCGACCTCGCCGAGCGGCAGGTTGTTGCCGTCATCGTCGCGGATGACGATCTCGGTCGACGGCAGCGGCAGGCCGATCGTGCCGGTGAAATTGCTGTCGCTGAACTTGTTGGCGGTGGCCACCGGCGAGGTCTCCGACAGCCCGTAGCCCTCGGTGATCGAATTGCCGGTCAGCGCCTTCCAGCGCTCGGCAACCCCCTTCTGCACCGCCATGCCACCACCCAGCGTCATGATCAGCGGCTTGAAGTCGAGCTTGCGGAAATCCTCGTTGTTGAGCAGCGCGTTGAACAGCGTGTTGAGGCCGGGGAAAATGTGCATCGGGTATTTCTGCAGCTCCTTGACGAAGCCGGGAATGTCGCGCGGGTTGGGAACGAGCACGTTCTGGGCGCCCTGCTGCATGCCCATCAGCGCGTTCACCGTCAGCGCGAAGATATGGTAGAGCGGCAGTGCGCAGATGAAGTTGAGATGCGCCGGTTTCGGCTTGATCGCATAGGCGTCCTGCAGCCACAGCGTGTTCTGCGCGACATTGGACAGCACATTGGAGTGCAGCAGCACAGCACCTTTGGAAATCCCCGTGGTTCCGCCGGTATATTGCAGGAAGGCGACGTCGCCGGCCTCCATCTTGGCCGGTTTGAAGGCGATGCCGGCGCCGGCCTTCACCGCCGCATTGAATTTGACATGGCCGGGCAGCGACCAGGCCGGCACCATCTTCTTCACCCGGCGCACGACGAGGTTGACGATCGTGCCCTTGAGGGCGCCGAGCATGTCGCCCATCGCCGCGACCACCACATGCTTGACCGCCGTCCTGGCAATCACCGCGTCCAGGGTGCTGGCGAAATTCTCCAGAATGACGATCGCCTGCGCGCCGGAATCCTTGAGCTGATGTTCGAGCTCGCGCGGCGTGTAGAGCGGATTGATGTTCACCACGACATAGCCGGCGCGAAGCACGGCCATCATCGCCACCGGATATTGCAGCACATTCGGCATCATCAGCGCCACGCGTGCGCCTTTCTGCAGGCCCTTCGATTGCAGATAAGCGCCGAAGGCGGCCGATTGCCGCTCGAGTTCGGCATAGGAGATCGACTTGCCCATGCAGACGTATGCCGGCTGGCCGGAAAACTGCTTGCAGGCGCCGACGAGGAAGTCGCCGATCGAACTGTAGGGCAGGGCGCCGATCTCCGCCGGCACGACTTTCGAATAGCTTTTTAGCCATGGCTTTTCCGGCAAGCCCGCGGCAAGCGCCGTCAGCGTATTCGGCAGTTTTTTGGCCGCGCCCGGCGACGGCTTCGAGGCGGGCTTCGCCGCGGCTGTCTTGGCGGCTGGCGGCTGGGCGGGCTTTGCAGCGGGTGCTGTCTTCGCCGCGCGCTTGACCACAGGTTTCGCTGCCGGCTTGGCGCTTGCCTTCGCCGGCGTCGAGGTTGCCGTTGGCTTGACAGCGGGAGTGGCTTTGGCCGGTGGCGCTTTCGACTTGGCGGCAGCGGCGGCCGGTTTTGAAGCTCTCGCCGTTTTTGCTTTCGCCGGGGCCGTTGTCTTTGTTGCTTTCGCCACCTCTAGCCTCCCTCGGTCGTTCTGTTGCCTGCTCCTGCTGCGCCGCCTCGATGTGGTGAGGCGTCCTCCGCTGCAGCGATGTCGCGGATTCCCGGAAAATCCAGCGTGTCATCTATCTATTGCGACTATCGGCGGCCGTGCAAGTCTTGCCCCAGCGGCAGGACGGCAAAGATTTGCCGTCGAAATCCTTCCCGCGATGCCAGCTCAGGCAATGCCGTCCTGTCATCTCGGCGAAACCCAGGCTTGTGGATTTTTGGCTTAGGATTGCTGCGATCAATGAAAAAATGCGGTCGTTAACAATCCCGTGATTAGCAGATTTTGCTATTTGTTTCTGCAGTTCGTCAAAGACCGAGAAATATTTTCTGCTTACGGTGGGGTAGGCAAACAGGGTGTTCCAAAGCCGGAAAAACGGTGCTTATATGCGCGCTTCGCGAGCCTATAGAGGGGCTTGGAAGAACATCAGGGAGTGCTCAATGAAAAAGAAACTGACTTTTGCAGCCGCGTTGCTGGCTGCAAGCGTCCTCGGCGGTGTGGCCAATGCCAAGACGCTGGTCTATTGCTCGGAGGCCTCGCCGGCCAACTTCGACCCGGGTACCACGACGGGCGGCAACGACTTCGACGCCTCGTCGCGCACCGTCTATTCGCGCCTGGTCGAGTTCAAGCATGGCGGCACCGAAGTTGTGCCCGGTCTCGCCGACAAATGGGAGATTTCGGACGACGGTCTGGTCTATACTTTCCACCTGCATCCGGGCGTGAAGTTCCAGACGACGGATTTCTTCAAGCCGACGCGTGATTTCAATGCCGACGACGTCGTCTTTTCGTTCGATCGCCAGTTCAACAAGGAAAACCCCTGGAACGGCGAGAAGTACCTGCCGAACCTGACCTGGGACTACTACACCGGCATGGACATGCCGAAATACGTCGCCAAGTGGGAAAAGGTCGATGACCTGACCGTGAAGCTGACGCTGACCGAGCCGAACGCGCCGATGCTGGCCAATCTCGGCATGGACTTCGCCTCGATCGTGTCGAAGGAATATGCCGACCAGCTGGAAAAAGACGGCAAGATGGCCGACTTCTCGACCAAGCCGGTCGGTACAGGTCCGTTCCAGTTCGTCGACTACCAGCTGGATTCGGTCATCCGCTATGCGGCCAACCCGGACTACTTCAAGGGCAAGGAAAAGATCGACGATCTCGTCTTCGCGATCACGCCTGACGCCACCGCCCGCATCCAGAAGGTGCTCGCCGGCGAATGCGATATCGCGCCCTATCCGAATCCTGCCGACATCGGCACGATCAAGGCCAACGCCGACGTGACCCTGATGGATCAGGCTGGCCTCAACATCGGCTATATGAGCTACAACACCACCATCCCGCCGCTCGACAAGCCTGAAGTGCGCCATGCGCTCAACCAGGCGATCGATCGGGGATCGCTCATCAAGTCGCTGTTCCAGGACGCTGGCGCCACGCCGGCCGTAAACTTGATCCCGCCGACCATGTGGTCGTGGAACAAGGACGTGAAGTCCGACGCCTATGATCCGGAAGCAGCCAAGAAGGTGCTGGCCGATGCCGGATTGAAGGAGATCCAGCTTTGGGCCTCCGACCGCGTCCGTCCCTACAACCCGAACTTCCAGCGCGCCGCCGAACTGATCCAGGCTGACTGGGCGAAGGTCGGCGTCAAGGCGGAAATCGTCAGCTACGAGTGGACGAAGTACCGCGAGGAAGGCAAGAAGAAGGAACGGCCGGGCGCCTTCCAGATCGGCTGGACCGGTGACAATGGCGATCCGGACAATTTCTTCGCCACGCTGTTCGCCTGCTCGGCCATCGGCGTGTCGAACTACTCCAGCTGGTGCGACAAGGACTTCGAGGATCTGATCCAGAAGGCCAAGAAGACCAGCGACCAGGCCGAACGCACCAAGCTCTATGAAGAGGCGCAGGTTGTCTTCCAGAAGCAGGCTCCGGCCTTCCTCATGGCACACAGCCAGGTCTACGCAGTCGTGCGCAAGAATGTCAGCGGCTTCATGATGGACCCGCTCGGCATTCATCGCTTCGACGGCGTCGACAAGGCCGAATAGAACTGTTAGGCGGGCGGCGCGCAATCAGGCGCCGCCCGCTTTTCAAGATGCTCCGATATCTCTTCCACAAAATCGTCTTGGTGCTGCCGACGCTGATCGGCATCACCATCTGCGCCTTCGCTTTCGTCAGGCTGCTGCCCGGCGATCCCATTCTTGCCATGGCCGGCGAGCATGGCGTGTCGCCCGAGCGTTACGCGGAACTGAAGGAACAGTTCGGCTACAATTTGCCGATCTGGCAGCAATACGCGCATTATGTTCGCGATGCCGCGACCGGTAATTTCGGCGTGTCGATTTCGTCCAAGCGGCCGGTCATCGAAGATTTCATGACGCTCTTCCCGGCAACCATCGAGCTCTCAGTCTTCGCCATGATCTTCGCCATGATGCTGGCCATCCCGGCCGGCATCATTGCTGCAGTCAAACGCGGCTCCTGGTTCGACCAGGGGCTGATGGGCACCGCCCTTGTCGGCTATTCCATGCCGATTTTCTGGTGGGGCCTGCTGCTGATCATCTTTTTCTCCGGCTATCTCGGCTGGACCCCGGTTTCAGGCCGCATCGGCCTTCAGTTCTTTATCAAGCCGATCACCGGCTTCCTGACCCTCGACAGCCTGCTCTACGGCAAATGGGATGCTTTCCGCTCGGCATTGAGCCACCTGGTGCTGCCGACAATTGTGCTCGGCACCATCCCGCTGGCGGTGATCGCGCGCCAGACGCGCTCGGCCATGCTCGAAGTGCTGGGCGAAGACTATGTGCGGACCGCCCGCGCCAAGGGCCTGTCGTCGTCCCGCGTCATCGGCGTGCATGCGCTGCGCAATGCGCTGATCCCGGTGGTCACCACCATCGGCCTGCAGGTCAGTACCCTGCTCGCCGGCGCCATTCTCACAGAAACCATCTTCGCCTGGCCGGGCATCGGCAAGTGGATGGTCGAATCCATATCCAAGCGCGACTATGTCGTCGTGCAGTCAGGCTTGCTGCTGATCGCCCTTATCGTCATGGCGGTGAACCTGATCGTCGACGTGCTTTATGCCGTCATCAACCCGCGCATCAGGGCGGCGTGATGAGCCAGTCGACCGAAATCGCCCCGATGGCCGCCGGCAACCCTGACCGACTGACCGGCTTCAGGACTTTCTGGCACTATTTCTCGGTAAACCGCGGCGCCGTCATCGGCCTGTTCGTCTTCATCCTTTTGGTGCTGGCCGCGCTCTTTGCACCGCTGCTCGCGCCCTATGCGCCCGACATCCAGGACAAGACAGCTTTCCTGCGTCCGCCGGCCTGGCAGGCAGGCGGCAGCATGGAATATCTGCTTGGCACCGACGCGGTCGGCCGCGACATGCTCTCGCGCCTGCTCTATGGCGCGCGTTTCTCGCTGCTCATCGGCGCCGTCGTGGTCACGCTGGCGCTTGTCGGCGGCATCACGCTCGGCCTTTTGGCCGGCTATTTCCGGGGCTGGGTCGACGTGGCGATCATGCGGGTCATGGATCTGATCCTGTCCTTCCCGTCGCTGCTCTTGGCGCTGGTTCTGGTCACCATCCTCGGCCCCGGCCTGTTCAACGCCATGCTGGCCATCGCGCTTGTCCTGCAACCCCACTTTGCCCGTCTGGTGCGCGCTGCCGTCATGGCCGAAAAGAGCCGCGAATATGTGGTCGCCGCCAAGGTCGCCGGCGCCGGCCATATAAGGCTTATGCTGCGCACCATCCTGCCCAACTGCCTGGCGCCGCTGATCGTGCAGGGCACGCTGTCCTTCTCCAACGCCATCCTGGAGGCGGCCGCTCTCGGCTTTCTCGGCCTTGGCGCCCAGCCGCCGACACCGGAATGGGGAACCATGCTCGCCTCGGCGCGTGAATTCATCCTGCGCGCCTGGTGGGTGGTGACCTTCCCCGGTCTGGCCATCCTCATCACCGTGCTTGCCATCAACCTGATCGGCGACGGTCTGCGCGATGCGCTCGATCCGAAGCTGAGGAGGTCGTAATGGCGCTGCTCGACATCCGCAATCTCGTCGTTGAGTTCCAGACCGCATCCGGCCCGTTCCGCGCGGTCGATGGCGTCTCGCTCCATGTGAACGAACGTGAAGTGCTGGCCATCGTCGGCGAATCCGGCTCCGGCAAGTCGGTGTCGATGTTGGCTGTGATGGGGCTGTTGCCGTGGACGGCGACGGTCACTGCCGACGAGATGAGCTTCAACGGCCGCGATCTCCTGAAGATGAGCCCGGCCGACCGGCGCAAGATCGTCGGCAAGGACATGTCGATGATTTTCCAGGAGCCGATGGCCAGTCTCAATCCGTGCTTCACCGTCGGCTTCCAGATCGAGGAGGTGCTGCGCTTCCATATGGGCATGGACAAGGCCCAGCGTCGCGAGCGCGCCATCGAATTGCTGACGCAGGTCGGCATTGCCGAGCCGGCCGAACGGCTGAACTCGTTTCCGCACCAGATGTCGGGCGGCCAGTGCCAGCGCGTGATGATCGCCATCGCCATCGCCTGCAATCCGAAGCTTCTGATCGCCGACGAGCCGACCACCGCGCTCGACGTTACCATCCAGAAGCAGATCCTCGACCTGCTGGTCTCGCTGCAGGTCAAATACGGCATGGGCCTGATCATGATCACCCACAATATGGGCGTGGTCGCCGAGACGGCCGACCGCGTCATCGTCCAGTACAAGGGCCGCAAGATGGAAGAGGCCGACGTGCTGTCGCTGTTTGAATCGCCGAAGAGCAATTACACCCGCGCGCTGTTGTCGGCGCTGCCGGAAAATGCCGTCGGCGACCGGCTGCCGACCGTCTCGGACATGCTGTTCGAACCGGCTGCCGGGGGCGTCTGATGAGCATCAAGGTCGTCGAAGGCAAGGACATCGTGCGCGACTATCACGTCGGCGGCGGCCTGTTTCGCGGCGCGCGCACCGTGCATGCGGTCAAGGGCGTCTCGTTCAGCGTCGACAAGGGCAAGACGCTGGCCATCGTCGGTGAATCGGGCTGCGGCAAGTCAACGCTGGCGCGCATCATCACGCTGATCGATCCGGCAACGTCGGGCGAACTGTTCATCGACGGCAACAAGGTCGACATCGCAAGGAACGGCCTGACCAGGGAGATGCGCCGCAAGGTGCAGATCGTCTTCCAGAACCCTTACGGATCGCTCAATCCGCGCCAAAAGATCGGAGATGTGCTGGGCGAGCCGCTGCTCATCAACACCGACAAGCCGGCCGAAGAGCGGCGCGACCTCGCCATGAGGATGCTGAAGAAAGTCGGCCTCGGAACCGAGCACTACAATCGCTATCCTCACATGTTCTCGGGCGGCCAGCGCCAGCGCATCGCCATTGCCCGCGCGCTGATGCTGAACCCGAGCCTGCTGGTGCTTGACGAACCGGTCTCCGCGCTCGATCTTTCGGTGCAGGCGCAGGTGCTCAACCTGCTCGCCGACCTGCAGGACGAATTCCAGCTGACCTATGTCTTCATCAGCCACGATCTGTCGGTCGTGCGCTACATCGCCGACGATGTGATGGTGATGTATTTCGGCGAAGCCGTCGAATACGGCTCGCGCGAGGAGGTCTTCGCCGACCCCAAGCACAACTACACCAGGACGCTGTTCGCCGCGACGCCGCGCGCCGACGTCGCCTCGATCAAGGCGCGGCTGGCGAAGAAGAAGGCCGCCTGACCTCCCACCGAGAATTGTTTTTGAACAATCGGAAATGCGTCGCGGCGGTGGTTTGCCGGCAGGATTGATCGCGATCTGCGAGCTGCCGGGCGCAAGCCGCGTCGCAGGTTGGGGTGCGCCCCATCACTCACCCGCTCCGTGCTGGTAAAGCTCGTCCATGCTGAGCATTGCCAGGGTTGCGAAGGGGGCCTGTTTTTTCACCCGACCGCGGCTCAAGATCACCACGTCGTCGCAGAACGATATGGTGCTGTAATGATGACTGATGACAATGGTGGTGCGGCGGCCGGCCCGCGATTTCAGCGTCTCGACAATAGCGGCTTCTGACAACCCATCCACCGCACTGGTGGCTTCGTCGAGGATGAGAATATCGGGATCGCGCACCAGCGCCCGCGCCAGGGCGATCCTTTGCCTTTGTCCGGCTGACAGGTTGATGCCCCGGTATCCGACCAGTGTCGCGTAGCCCTGCGGCAGGTGCTCGATGAATTGATGTGCCTCGGCCAGCCTTGCGGCGCGCATGGCGTCGCTGGCCGACGCCGTGTCGTAGCCGTAGATAATGTTTTCAAAAATGGTGCCATCGACCAGTTCCAGCTCCTGACTGGCCAGGGCAATGTTCCGCCGCCACTGGCTTGGGTCCACTTCATCGAGCGGTGCCCCATCGACGAGGATCCTGCCGCTGTCGGGTTTGACGAAGCGGCACAGGAGATTGACGATCGTCGTCTTGCCGGCGCCCGAGCGGCCGATCAGCGCCGTCGAGCGGCCGCTGCGGATGTCGAACACCGCCTTATGCAGCACCGCCTCGCGCGCGTCGGGGCCTGACAGGGGACCGGAATAGGCGAAGCTCACATCATCGAAGCTGATCCCTTGGCGCAAGCCGTCGAACGGCAGGCTGCCCTGCGGCGCCTCGGGCTTGTCGGAAGGATCGAGCAGCCATTGTACCTCCTCCAGCGAGCCGCTCATGCCTTGCAACTGACTCCAGGACATCTGCAAGGCCCGCATATGCGGCTGCAGTCGGTAGAGCAGGATGAGGAAGGCGACGGTCAGCGGGAAGCTTACATTCGCCAGCCAGGCTCCGATCACCACCGCCAGGAACAGCATCGCGTGCAATACCTCGGTCAGTGGCGGCAAGACGCCCTGGCGGATTGAAAGCACGAAAGCCGCCCGCCGCACCCCGTCGGACGCTTTGGCGAAGACCGCCTTTTCACGGTTCTCCTGCCCGAAGATGCGAATCAGGCGCCCGGCATGCACCAGATGCAGCATCTGCGACGCCAGTGCGCTGTTGCGCGAGACGACGCTGCGGCTCGGCGCCTTCAGATTGGACGACAAAACCCCGTGCGCCAGCTGGACAAGCGCCAGCCCTAGAGTCACCAGCAGCGTCATCTGCCAAGAGAGGAGCAGGAGGAAGGCGAGCAGGATGACGGCGGCCGAGGCACTGACGATCGCGCCGAGCAGGGCCTGGATAGCGTCGGATGCTCGCCAGGATTCGTTGGAGATGATGTTGAGCAGCCGCCCGGGGCTTTGCTGCAGGAAAAAGGGGTAGCCGACCCTGAGCAACTGCTCCGACAGTGCGCTACGGATCGAATAACCTGCCTTGCCGTAGATGTAGCTGGTCAGCAGAGTGTTGGCGAAGGCAAAGACATTTTTCAGTACGATCGAACCGAGGATCGCGGCCGAAATGGCGATCAGCCGCTGGCGCTCGCCGAGGTCCGCTCCAACCTGCTGGAGGAGGGCGGAGAAACCGGCCATGCCTGATGTTTCGCCACGTCCCATAATGATGCCAAGCAGCGGAATGATGAGACCGATGCCGAGGCCTTCCAGCGCGGCGCCCGCAAGCCCGAGCCCCACCACGACGGGAACGAGCCGCAACAGCCTGCCACCAAGCGCGCGGCGCAGCATTGGCAGGGCTGACGGAATCAGTGACATTATCGCGCTCTGGCCTCCGCATTGGCTTCGCTGGCTTGTCGGTCGTGGCGCAGCGGCAGCCGTTTTGGCCATCCCATCATGACGAGCAGCGCAAATCTGGCGGCACCTGCCAGATTCATAACGACAATAGGCCAGTGCGACAGATCGAGGTCGCGGTCAAAGCGAGGACGGCCCGCCAGTTCCCTGAACGCGGCCCGCGCAGACCAATAGACATGGCGAAGCAGCCAAGGGGCGTGGCGGACATGTTTCAGGCACAGCGCACCATTACCGAGGCTATAGTCGCGGTGCAGCCTGTCGATCGACTTGCGGTCTCGCCGGCCGTGATGATGCAAGACCGTCATGTCGGGCACGTACTCGACCGGCATGCCGAGCAGCATCGCCCGCACGAGATAATCAGTATCTTCAGCCGAGCGTAGCGGGCCGCCAGCGCCGAAGCGTTCGTCGAACGAGCCGATGCGGGCCGCGACGTCGCGGTGCATGGTCATGTTGCAGCCGAGCACGAAGCCGCCGGGGTGGACCGCCGGGGTCAGCCGCTCGCTTGCCTCGCGGAGCTTTATGGTGAAGGGCAGGTCCCGGGCATCACCGAGCTCGACCCGGCCGCCGCGGATCAGCCACTTCTCGCCACTCCGGTAGTGCCGCTCCAGGTCGCGGAGATAGTCGCGGTCGAGCTTGCAGTCGTCGTCGACGAAGACCAGCACGCGGCCTCGCGCTCGCGCCAATCCGGCATTGCGGGCAGCGGCTAGTCCGGGGCGAGTCTCCGAGACGGCTGTGACTGGGATGTCGGAAGTTTCGGCGATAGCGGCCAGCCGCTTTGACGTGCCGTCCCGTGAACCATTATCGACCACCACCAACTCTGCCGCGAAGGTGGCGTGCACCCGGCATGCGGCCTGGATCGAGGCTATGCAAGCCTCCAGCACAGCGGCGCGGTCGCGCGTGCAGACGATGAAACTGACCTCGAGCGACGGCCGCTCCGATCGGGGAGATGTCGGGACAGGCGCACTCGCAAACTGGTGATCGCGCAGGAGCGGGTGGGGCCTGCCGGTCATACCAGTCCCCGCTGATAACGCGCAAGCACCGCTTCGGCCGGCGTGGTTTTGAAGAAGTAGGCCACCGCGTCGGCCCGCTTTCCGGCCCTTATCGAGAGCAGGCTGAGCCAAGGCGCCCAGACGCCGGGACGCAGCGCATATTGTTCGCGGCGCCGGATGAAATTCCATCTCGCCGTCCGCGTGAGCAATTCGTGGGTCAGCGGCGGTTCTCCTTCGTCGCCGACGAGTTGGTAGAGGAAATAGAACAGGTTCAGCGCGCCTGCCTCGAAGCTTGGCCGTGTGTCGGTCGGAAGCTCGGAAATCCGCTCTTCGAGCGCACGGATGAAATCGGCTGCGCGCGAAACCGTGTCGAAAGAGACGGCCTCGCCGATGTCGCGCAGATCCGCTGTGGTTTCCGCAAGCCCCTCACGCTCGAGATTTTCGGCCACGATCCGCAAATGCGTCCTGCGCATTTCCTTGGCATGCCGCATGGTCACGCTTCCCGCATGGATGCGATAGACGAGCAGGCTATCGGGCAATATGGTCGCCGGGAAACGGCCGGCAAGCCGTCTGAAGAGATCGAAATCCTCGGCATGCCTATATTTTGGATCGTAATAGAGATCGTTGTTCCCAATAACCTTCCTGTTATAGATCACCGTCGGATGTAAGAATATCGTAAAGAACATCGACAATATGTCGAGCCGGCCGAGCCGGAACACCGGGTCTAGCCTGCCTTTGGCGATACGGCCGTGAAGCAAGGTATCAACGCAGGCGCCGCAGAAGCCGAGATCGGGCCGCCGCTCGAACAGTGCGACCTGGCGCGAGAGGCGCCGGGGATAGGCGACATCGTCCGCATCCATTCGCGCAACAAGCTCGCCCTGGGCCAGTCGTAGCCCTTCATTGAGGGTGGCGACGAGGCCGCGGTTCTCACGCGAGATGACAGAAACGCGATTGTCTGCCCTGCGGTATCGTTCGAGAATCTCGAGCGAGTTGTCAGTCGATCCGTCATCGATAGCGATGACCTCCAGGCGATCGTAGTCTTGCCGCAGAATGCTCTCCAGCGCAGCGGTGAGATAAGGCCCGGCATTGTAGACCGGCAGCAGGACGGAGACGAGCGGCGCGGTGGTCATCTCTGCGCATCCGTTCGCCGGAGTTCGAGTGCGGCGCGGCCATCGGGGGATCCGCCGGGATAGGCGTCCGCCGCCCTGCCGAGCCAGCCGGCATCGCCAGAGCGTGCCTGGGAGCGGCGGCGCGCTACATAGGGGAAGCGGCGCTTGAGGCCGTTGAGCGGCTTTTCGAAAGTCGTCCACGAGATCGAAGCGACGGCGATCGTGGCGGCGCTCGCGACCAGGAAACGCCCTGGCCCCTGCTCCGAGACATTGAGCGGGATCCAGGGCTGTGACTTGACGGCGAGCGACAGAAGGATCGGATGGTAAAGATAGACGCCGTAGCTGATGCGGCCCAGTGACAGCAGCGGTGGCAGTTCGAAAACCCTGCCGAGGACGCCGCCAAGGCCGGCTGAACAGGCGGCCACAACGGCCACCAGCGGCACCAGGGGCAGGATCTGCAGCAACGCCCAGCGGGCCCATTCCAGCATAGGATCGGCCGGCGCAGGGATAAGCCACTCAATCGCCAGGAAGACAGCCGCAAGGGCTGGCCAGCCTAGCCGCATCCATTGCGGCAGGCCGGCGCCTCTGGTCCGCCGGCAGGCAAGCAAAGCACCAAACGCCAGCGCGTCCATCGATGCTGGCGGCAGCAGGTCGCGCGCTAGCGCCGGGGTGGCGGTGATCGGCCAGTAGAAGCGATAGGCCAGCGACAACAGGATGACGCCGATAGTGATCGCTTCCACCCGCCGGCGGGGTGCGAGAAGCACGACCAGCGGCCAGGCGATATAGAACTGCTCCTCGATGCTCAGGCTCCAGAAATGGCAGAGTAGCCAGGGCGTCCATTCGTTGCGCAGCGCGTACCAAAAATTCGACAGGTAAAGCGCATGCCAGACGAGCGATCCACTGGACTGCTCCAGATCGGTCAGCCAGACGAACCCAAGCACGGCGAAATAGGGCGGGAATATGCGCAGCGCGCGCCTGATGTAGAAGGAACTCAATGCAGGGCCGGCTTTGAATTCGGCCGCGGCGCGCGCTTCGAGCAGCAGTCGTGTGATCAGGAAGCCGCTCAGCACAAAAAAAAGCCGCACCCCGATGTGGCCCCAAAAGGAGGACCCGTTGGGTGCAAGGAAATGGGAATAGAGAACCATCGTGACAGCGATGGCGCGCAGAGCGTCCAACTGATTGTCACGCGCGACCGCCATCAGCCATTTCCGCCGGTCTGAAATCTCCGATGAAGCCAGCGGCCCTGCATTCCGGGCCTCAGGTCGAGGCCTGCCAGCGTCGAGAGTGCGCCGACAACATCAAACCCGCGCCTTTTGCGCGGGGCAGCCTCGAAATCGGTGCTGGCCAGCGAAAAATTCAAGCTGATCAACTTGGCGGAATCCTCCACGGCGCACTTCCCAGTACCAAATCCCCCAAGAAATGGTGCAACCGGGCAATGGTGCAGTGCAACACAAAATATCTATCGAGCTGTAATATTTGTGTGAGTTAGTGCTAAAAACGGGTATGATTTGCGAGTGCGTTGCGTCGCTGAGGGTTTTTCACGTCCGCAATGCTGTACGAGAAGTGGTACCATGTCAGAAAAGACACGGTTTAATTACACAACTATAATCCGAAGTGTCTGATATAGGTCAAAATTGACGAAGATTATTCTAAGGTAGTGGTTTTGTATCTTATAAATTATGCTTGTAGTGTCGGGTTCTCTAGGTTATCGATCTTGCGCGATGCAGCATAGTCGATGGTCAAGCGTCTGACGACGCAATCCTGTGGCGGCGGCCATATGGCGCATGTCGACGAGGCAGACAGGAAGTGCCGGTGTTGGCGTAGGGAGTGACGTGCATTAGCCTTGCACCTGCCGTCACGCTTGCGTCGGATGGAGAACTGGTGCCGCTTAGGTGACTCGAACACCTGACCCCATCATTACGAATGATGTGCTCTACCAACTGAGCTAAAGCGGCCCGGGAAGCGCGAGGTTCCAGGATCGGCTGGGTGATAGACTCAACCGGCCGCTAATTCAAGATGGGCAACCGCGATTTCGAGCCGGCATCCGGCAATTCGTCCCGGCATTTTCCATTGGCGCGCAATGAGCCACCGCCTCATTTGCTTTTTCGGCTACGCGGAGACGTCGCGGTGGACTGCGCACAAACTGCCCGGCAAGGCGGCAAAACCGACTGATTTTATTGCCAAAACGCATCGAAATGGGCCTTGAACAGGCCTGTAAGGCAGAATGCGGGCGCTCGCCCGTTGATTGATTGGTCTCCTGCGGCTAACGATCATGGCAATGTAAGCGAACGGACAGGGGAAATTCGCTTGGACGCGATCGAAAAAGCGATCCGCAACGCCTTCGAGAAAGGCAACGCCGAGGACCGGGCATTTCGCGAGAGGGTCTATCGGTCGGCTTTCGCGGCGCTCGACCGCGTGCTCCAGGCCAATCCCGGCGTGACGGTGGAAGCCGCCATCAAGCGCCGCAAGGCGATCCAGGAAAAGATCGCCGAGATCGAATCCGAATTCCTGCCCGCGGTCCCCGATGTCGCCGCGCCGACGCAGAGCGCTGCGCAGACACAAGATACCGCGCTGACGCAACGCGTTGCGCAGCCGCAAGACGCCGTACAGGGCGCCGCCGAAGCGCCCGCGGTCGATGCCCCGACAGGTGTCGCGGCCGGACCGTCGCCGGCGATCGTCGTTGATGAACCGGTTCAGCCCGAGGCATCCGACGCGCCGCGTTCGCGCGTGCTGCCGGTCGTCCCCGACATCATGCCTGACGCCACGCTGCCCGGCGCCCCGGCGATCGATATGGCCGATTCCGCGCCGGCCGAGGCCGCGGCGGAAGTGGCGCCTGACCGTGATGAAAGGCGGATAAGGGGCCGCCGCCTGCCGCTGACGGCGATCTTCTTTGGCGTGACGTTGCTCGCCGCCGCCGGCATCGGCCTCTATTTCGCCGTCCAGACCGGGGTCTTCAAGACCCCGGCGCAGCTCGACACGGCGCCGCCCGAAGCGCCGCCGACCGTCGACGATGACGACTTCACGCCGCCTGCCGATACAACTGAGCCGCAGCAGCCTGGCGCGCCGCAGCAGCCTGGTGTCGCCGAACAGACGCGCGACTGGATCAACGTGTTTACACCCACCGATCCAACGCATGTGGCGACCCCGTCCGACGCCAAGGCCGATGTCGTGCAGGACGACACCGGCTCCTTCCTGCGCATCCGCTCCGGTGCTTCCGGCTCGGCCATCAGCTTCGATGTCGGGCAGGGCGTGCTGGAGAAGCTTGCCGGCAAACATGCCGTGTTCGACATCGTCGCCCGCGCCGAGGACGGCAAGGACACGCAGATCTCCGTCGACTGCAATTTCGGCGATCTCGGCGACTGCGGCCGCAAGCGCTATGCGGTCGGCCAGCAGCGTAACGAATATCTGTTCGACGTGAAATTCCCTGACAAGCCCCCGGGCGCCGCCGGCAGCATCGCCATCAACTCCGACTTCGACAAGCAGGGCAAGGCGGTCGACATCTACGAGATCCGCGTCTCGATCGAACCGTGAGCGCTGCCTAGCGATCCAGCAGCGCCTGCAGCGTCTCGATGCGGTCGGCTTCGGCGGTCGGCTTGTCCCAGCGCAGCCGTGAGATGCGGGGAAATCGCATCGCAACGCCGGATTTGTGGCGGGTCGAACGGTTGAGACCTTCGAACGCCACCTCCAGCACCAGGCCTTGGCTGCGGTCGGCGCGCACCGAGCGCACCGGGCCGAAACGCTCGACCGTGTTGTCGCGGACAAATTTGTCGATCTGCTTCAGCTCCTCGTCGGTGAAGCCGAAATAGGCCTTGCCGACCGGCACCAGTTCCTCTGCGCCTTCCGGCCCCGACCAGACGCCGAACGTATAGTCGGAATAAAAGCTTGACCGCTTGCCATGGCCGCGCTGCGCATACATCAGCACAGCATCGACCGTGTGCGGATCGCGCTTCCACTTGAACCACGGGCCTTTCGGCCGTCCCGCAAGATAGGGCGAATCCCAGCGCTTCAGCATCACGCCTTCGATGATCGGGTGCGGCGGCGCGCGGCGCAGTTCCTCCAGCGTTTGCCAATCCGGGAATTCGACGAATGGCGACAGATCGAAACGGTGCGGGTCCAGCGTTGTGATGAAGGCCTCAAGACGGGCCCGCCGCTCGCGGAAAGGTAGCGCGCGCAAATCTTCGCCGTTGATCTGCAGCGCATCGTAGCAGCGCATGAACGCCGGGTATTGCTGCTGTATCTTCGGGGCCACGCTCTTGCGATTGAGCCGCTGTTGCAGGTCCGAAAAGGTGCCGGTCGCCGCGGGCTCGCCGACCAGCAATTCACCATCGAGCGCGGCGGAAAAATCCATTGCCTGGGCGAGATCGGGGAATGCGCCGGACACATCGTCGCCGGTGCGCGAATAGAGCCGGCGCACGCCGCCCTCGCACACCGCCTGAACGCGGATGCCGTCCCATTTCCATTCCGCGGCATAGTCGGCCGGATCGAGCTTTTCGAGGTCGCCGTCGCCGACCGGGTTCGACAGCATCACCGGACTGAACAGGGCAAGTGCGGTCCGCTTCGGCTTCTCGGCCTTGCCTTCCAGCCACGCGAACAGCGAGATATAGGGCGGCGTCAGCCCGTGCCACAGCTCCTCGATCTTGGCGACATCGACCTTGCCGAAATCGGCCAGCGCCTGTTTGGCCAGCCGCGCCGAAACGCCGATGCGCAAGCCGCCGGTGACCAGCTTGATGATGGCAAAGCGCGCTGAAATGCCGGCGCTGTCGAGCAGCCCGGCCAGCACCTTGGGTCCGTCCGAGCGGCTCGCCGCCTGCAGCTTCGCCACGACGTCGCCAAGCGTCGGCTCCCGGTTGGGGATATGTCCCGGCGTTTGCGGCCAGACCAGCGACACGGTTTCAGCGAGGTCGCCGACATAGTCGTAGGAATAGCCGAACAGCACCGGATCCATGCGCTCGGTGACCAGCGTGCGCAGCATCGCCGGCTTGACCGCCGCAATGTTGAGGTCGCCGGTGATAGCCGCCAGCGCCAGCCCGCGGTCGGGGTCCTCGACGCTGCGGAAATAATCGACGAGCAGCGTCAGCTTGCCATTGCGCGACGGCGTCAGCACCAAGCGGTCGAGGAGTTCGGCAAAGCGGTTCATGGATGCAAGGACCGCGTTGACGGCAGAGGTTTGCGTTCTGGCACACCCCCCTCTGTCCTGCTGGACATCTCCCCCGCAAGGGGGGAGATTGGCAGCCTTGATCTTGCCGCCCATCTTGCGAGGTTGGCGATTGGCGAAAGGGGAGGTGACATCTGATCTCCCCCCTTGCGGGGGAGATGGCCGGCAGGCCAGAGGGGGGTGGGAAGGATCGCCGCGCCGGCGATTTCTGGATCAAAAATCACCATCAATCGCCCTCGTCCTCATAGCCCACAAGGTGCAGTGGCCTGGCGGCGATGCCTTCCAGCTCGCACCAGCGCACCAGCGCTTCCTCGCGGCCATGCGTCACCCAGATTTCGCCGGCGCCCGTCTCCTTGACGGTGGCGGTCAGTTCGTCCCAGTCGGCGTGGTCGGAAATGATCAGCGGCAGTTCGACGCCGCCTTGCTTGGCGCGCTGGCGGATGCGCATCCAGCCCGAGGCGAAGCACGAGATCGGGTCGGGAAAGCGCCGCGCCCAGCGGTCGGCGAAGGCCGATGGCGGGCCGACAACGATGGCCCCGGTGAAATCCTGCTTGCCGCCGCTGTCGACGGTTGCCGGCTCCAGCGTGCCGAGGTCGATGCCCTGGCTCTGGTAATATTCGCTGAGCTTGGCCAGCGCGCCGTGGATATAGATCGGCCTGTCATAACCGGCATCGCGCAGCAGCCGCATCACCCGCTGTGCCTTGCCCAGCGCATAGGCGCCGACCAGATGCGATCGCTCGGGAAACTGCGCCGCTGATTTGAGCAAGCGGGCGATCTCCTCCGTGTCGGGCGGATGGTGAAACACCGGCAGGCCGAAGGTCGCCTCGGTGATGAACACGTCGCATTGGACCGGCTCGAACGGTGCGCAGGTCGCGTCCTTCTGGCGCTTGTAGTCGCCGGAGGCGACAATGCGCCTGCCCTTGTGCTCGACCGCGATCTGCGCCGAGCCCAGCACATGGCCGGCCGGATGGAAGGTGACGCTGACATCGTTCAGCGCCATCGCTTCGCCAAGCACGGCCGCTTGCGTTGTCCCGGCAAAATCCTCGCCATAACGCAACCCCATAATGTCGAGCGTCTGCTGCGTCGCCAGCACCGAACGATGGCCGGAGCGGGCATGGTCGGAATGGCCATGCGTGATCAACGCCCGGTTGACTGGCCGCACCGGGTCGATGAAGAAATCGCCGCATGGGCAATAAAGGCCTTCAGGCCGGGGATGGAGCAGGTCGCTGGCGCGCATCCAGTCAAGATAGTGGCTAATTCCAGCGCGGGAAGCCTGTTGCAAGAGACTGCTGACTCGGCCTACAGCCAGCCACCGGCCGCATCAGCAGGCGGGGCCATCGCCATGCAACCGCTGAAAATCTCGTCCGGCGACCTGACCGCCGACCGTCGCGCCGACTATGCCGAGATGCTTTTCGGCTCGGGCGACCACGCGGCAGCGGCGGAGCTGCTGCTCGGCGCGCTGGAACTGGCGCCGCAATGGGCGGCGGGCTGGTTCCGTCTTGGCGAGATGCAGGAGACGGCCGAGCGGCTCGACGTGGCGGCTCAAGCCTGGGCGACGGCGCTGAAACTCGACCCGGCGGATCGCCTTGGCGCTGCGCTGAAGCTGCAACTCATCGGCAAGGCGCCGGCTGCCGCAGCGCCACCCAGCGCCTTCGTCGAGACGCTGTTCGACCACTATGCCGAGACTTTCGAGGACTCGCTGGTCGACAAGCTCGGCTACCGGCTGCCGGAGTTTCTCGATCGCGCCATTCGCGCGGCAAGACCGGGCCGCTTTTCGCTGGCGCTCGATCTCGGTTGCGGCACCGGTCTGATGGGCGAGAAACTGCGGCCGGTCGCCGAACGGCTGGAGGGCTACGATATCTCCGCCGCCATGCTGAAAAAGGCCCGCTCCAAGGGCGTCTACGACCTGCTCGCCAAGGCCGATCTGCAGCATTTTGCCTATGCCGGGCCGAAAGCCGATCTGGTGGTGGCGGCCGACGTGTTCATCTATGTCGGCGCGCTCGATCGCGTGGTGAAGACCGTCGCCGGCATTCTGGCCACCAATGGCCTGTTTGCCTTTTCCGTCGAAACGCCAGCCAAGGGCGGGGCGGGCGGCGACGCCGGTTTTGCGCTGCAGCCGTCTCGTCGCTACGCCCATTCTCAAGCCTATGTCGAGCGGGTGCTTGCCGCAAACGGCCTGTCGGTGCTGTCGATGCAGCCGACCGTCATCCGCTGGGATCGCCGCCAGCCGGTCGGCGGGCTTGCCGCGCTGGCGGTGCCCTCGTCCAAGGGTTGATGTCTCGTCTTGTTCGAAAACGTGAATAGGATTTTTGCGGCTCGCGCGGCATCAGGTAGGATACAAGCCGAGAAAAGCCCTCGGCAGGCATTGAGGAGGAACACATGCGCTGGAACATGATGGTCTTGGCGTCCTGCCTGGCGATGGCCGGCTGCAGCAGCTCGATGTCGGAGCGGCAGGACCAGGACGTACAATCGTCGCTGCAATATGACAACGTGCCTTGCGACCAGTTGCTGGCGCAGCGCAACGAACTGGCGCAGCAATACCATCTGTCGACGGACGCCAAGCCGAGCTTCTCCAATCCGGCGATGGGCTTCGGCCCGTTCACGCCGGATATGCGCTCCAAAAGCAAGCGCGATACTGATCTGGCAAGTGGCAAGATCGACGCCATGAACCGCTCGATCGTCCGCCGCGACTGCGGCAAGCCCAACAAACAGAAGAAGTTCACCCTGCCGAGCTGAACCTGAACTTCCTCAGTACCCCGCCTTGCGGTCGACCACGTTATCAAGCTTTTCGCCGCGCTCGAAGGCATCCATCTGCCGCAACATGCTCGGCGCCAGGTGGACAGGGTCGGAGGTCGCCGCCGCGTGCGGCGTCACGAACACTTTCGGGTGACTCCAAAGCGGACTGGTCTTCGGCAGCGGCTCGACCTCGAACACGTCGAGGCTCGCCTCCTTCAGCGTGCCGTCGTCCAGCGCTCGCAAGATGTCGGCGTCCTTCTGCAGCCGGCCGCGCCCGGCATTGATCAGCACCGAGCCGCCGAGGCCGTTTCGCTTGCGCAATTCCTTCAGCACGCCGTAATTGATGATGCCGTGCGTGTCCGGCGTCAGCGGCAACAGCACCACCAGTATGTCGGTGGCGTTGAGGAAGGGGATCAGCCCGGCCTCTCCGGCATAGGTCGCAACGCCTTTCATGGCCTTGTCGCTCCGCGACCAGCCATTGACGGCAAAGCCGAGCGACAACAGCACCGATGCCGCCGCGCGGCCGAGATTGCCGAGCCCCATAATGCCGACCGAGATGTCACCGGCCGGCCGCTGCGGCGGTTCGTGCCAGGTCTTCTTCGGCTGCTGCGCACGATAGAGCATGCCCTGGCGGTGATGGTCGAGCACGCGCCAGACGACATATTCGGTCATGTACTGCGTCAGGTTCTCGGCGACCACTTTGACGATCGGCACATCGGGCAGGCCGGGATCGGCGAAGATGTGGTCGACGCCGGCGCCGATCGAGAAGATTGCGCGCAGATTGGGCAGCGATTTCAGTAGGTTCGGCTTCTGCTTCCACACCACCGCATAGGTGATCGACGGATCCGAAGCGCCGTCCGGCTCCAGCACCACTTCGCGCTCGGCCGACAGCAGCTCGCGCCAGCGCTGCGGATGAAAGCCGGTGACGGCAAGCAGGATTTTGCCTTTTTCCATTTGCGGATTGTATTCCCTGTTATTCGCTGACGATACCGACCGGCGCCGTCTCGATCTTGAACGCGGCCGAGATCAGCGCCTTCGTATAGTCGGTCTGCGGCCGCTCGAAAATCTGTTCGGAAGGGCCGGCTTCGACGATCTTGCCATTGCGCATGACGATGACGTCATTGGCAAGGGCGCGAATGACTTTCAGATCGTGGCTGATGAACAGATAGGCAAGGTCGTGCCTGGCCTGCAGATTGCGTAAGAGGTCGACCACTTGCGCCTGCACGCTCATGTCGAGCGCCGAGGTCGGTTCGTCCAGCATGACGAAGCGTGGATTGAGCACCATGGCGCGCGCAATGGCGACGCGCTGGCGCTGGCCGCCGGAGAATTCATGCGGATAGCGGTTCCTGGTCGCCGGATCGAGCCCGACCTCCTTCAGCACGGCGACGACCTTGTCGTCGCGTTGATCGGGCGACAGCTTCGGCTCGTGGATCTTCAAGCCTTCCTCGATGATCTCCGAGACCGACATGCGCGGGCTGAGCGAGCCGAACGGGTCCTGGAAAACGATCTGCAACTCGCGGCGCAGCGGCCGCATGGCGTTGAAGGAAAGCTGGTTGATGTCGCTGCCATTGAACTGGATGGTGCCGGTCGATGAGATCATCCGCGCCAGCGCCAGCCCGAGCGTCGTCTTGCCGGAGCCGGATTCGCCGACGACGCCGAGGGTCTGGCCGGCGCGCACGGTGACGTCGATGCCGTCCACCGCCTTCACATTGTCGACGGTGGTGCGAAAGAAACCCTTTTTGATCGGGAACCAAACCTTGATGTCCTTGCCGGTCATAACCGGCTTGGCGGCGTCGTTGGCGGCCGGCGGCTTGCCTTTCGGCTCGGCGGCGAGCAGGTGCTTGGTATAAGCGTGCTGCGGGTTGGCGAAGATGTCCTTCGTCGGTCCGGTCTCGACGATCTTGCCCTTGGTCATCACGCAGACGCGGTCGGCGATCTTGCGGACGATGCCGAGATCATGGGTGATGAACAGCATCGACATGCCCTTACGGCTCTTCAACTCCGCCAGCAATTCGAGGATCTGCGCCTGCACGGTGACGTCGAGCGCCGTCGTCGGTTCGTCGGCGATCAGCAGTTCCGGTTCGTTGGCCAGCGCCATGGCGATCATGACGCGCTGCCGCTGGCCGCCGGACAATTGGTGCGGATAGGCGTCGAGCCGCTTTTCCGGTTCGCGAATGCCGACCTCGTTGAGCAGCGCCAGCGTGCGCGCCTTGGCCTGGCGGTCGCCCATGCCCTGATGCAGCGCCAGGATCTCGACGATCTGCTGCTCGATCGTGTGCAGCGGATTGAGCGAGGTCATCGGCTCCTGGAAGATCATGGTGATCTTGTTGCCGCGCACGCTGCGCAACTGCTTTTCGTTCATCGCCAAAAGGTCGGCGCCCTGGAACAGGATCTTGCCCGAGGGATGGCTGGCCGTCGGGTAGGGCAGAAGCTTCAGCACCGACAGCGCCGAGACCGATTTGCCGGAACCGGATTCGCCGACCAGCGCCACCGTCTCGCCCTTGGCGAGGTCGAAGGAGATGTGGTCGACGGCTATCGACTGGTTGCCGCCTTGCGTGAAGGCAACGCTGAGATCGCGGACCGAGAGCAGGGGCTCGCTCATCGGAACGCCTTGCGCGGATCGAACGCATCGCGCGTCGCCTCGCCGATGAACACCAGCAGCGACAGCATCAGCGAGATGACCACGAAGCCGGATATACCAAGCCAGGGAGCGTTGAGATTGCTCTGCGCCTGTTTAAGCAGTTCGCCAAGCGAAGCGGTGCCTGGCGGCAGGCCGAAACCGAGATAGTCGAGCGAGGTCAGCGTCGAGATCGAGGCGCTGACCAGGAAAGGCATAAAGGTCAGCGTCGCGACCATGGCGTTGGGCAGAAGATGGCGCAGCATGATGGTGCGGTTGGACACGCCAAGGGCGCGGGCAGCGTTGACATATTCGAAGTTGCGAGCGCGCAGGAATTCGGCGCGCACCACGCTGACAAGCGACGTCCAGGAGAACAGCAGCATCAGCCCGAGCAGGATGAAGAAGCCCGGCGGCAGGATGGCGGCGACGATCAGCAGCAGATACAGCAGCGGTATCGCCGACCAGATTTCTATGAAGCGTTGAAAGAGAAGGTCGGTCCAGCCGCCGAAATACCCTTGCAGCGCGCCGGCGGCGACGCCGATAACCGACGAACCCGCAGTCAGGATCAACCCGAACAGCACGGAAATCCTGAACCCGTAGATGATGCGCGCCAGCACGTCGCGCGCCTGGTCATCGGTACCCAGCCAGTTCCAGTTGCCGACAATGCAGTCAGGATCGGCAGCGCCTTGCGGATATTGGCTGCATCGCCTCTGCGCGTCGTATTCCCATGACGGTTTTGCGGGAGCGGCGTCGGGGATCGCATTGTTGACGGTGCGGTAGGAATAGCGGATTGGCGGCCAGATCATCCAGCCATTGGCGTTGATCTCGTCGCGGATGACCGGGTCGCGATAGTCGGTGACGGCGTAGAAGCCGCCGAATTTTTCCTCGGGGTAGGCGACCGCCACCGGGAACAGGATCTCGCCTTTGTAGTAGGCGACGATCGGCCTGTCGTTGGCGATCAGTTCGGCAAACAGCGACAGCACGAACAGAGCGAGGAATATCCACAACGACCAGTAGCCGCGCCGGTTGGCCTTGAAGTTCTGCCAGCGCCGCTTGTTGAGCGGCGACAGCCAGGGGCGGGCGATCCTTGTCGGTGTGATCTCGGCTGCAGCTTGCGTCATCAGACGTCTCTCCGCTCGAAATCGATGCGCGGATCGACCCATGTGTAGATCAGGTCGGACAACAGCGTCACGAACAAACCAAGCAGCGAAAATATATAGAGGTTGGCGAACACGACCGGATAGTCGCGCGCCAACACGGACCTGAAACCGAGCAGCCCGAGACCGTCGAGGGAAAAGATGTTCTCGATCAAAAGCGAGCCGGTGAAGAAGGCCGAGATGAAGGCCGCTGGAAAGCCGGCAATGACGATCAGCATTGCGTTGCGGAACACATGTCCGTAAAGCACCCGCCGCTCCGACAGGCCCTTGGCACGGGCCGTCACCACATACTGTTTGCGTATCTCTTCCAGGAAGGAGTTCTTGGTCAGCAGCGTCGTCGTCGCGAAGGCCGACAGCACCAGCGCCGTCAGCGGCAAGGTCATGTGCCAGAAATAATCGACGATCTTGTCGGGCCACGACAATTGGTCCCAATTGTCGGAGACGATGCCGCGCAGTGGGAACCAGTCCCAGAAGGAGCCGCCCGCGAACAGCACCATCAGCAATATGCCGAACAGGAAGGCCGGTATGGCATAGCCGACGATGATCACGCCGCTGGTCCAGACGTCGAAGGCGGAGCCGTCCTTGACCGCTTTGCGGATGCCAAGGGGGATCGAGATCAGATAGGACAACAGCGTGATCCACAGCCCAAGCGAGATCGACACCGGCATCTTCTCCAGGATCAGGTCAAGAACCGAGATGTCACGGAAATAGCTGTCGCCGAAATCGAAGCGGGCATAGTTCCACAGCATCATGACGAAGCGTTCGAGCGGTGGTTTGTCGAAGCCGAATTGCTTTTCCAGCTTCTTGATGAATTCCGGATCGAGCCCTTGCGCGCCGCGATACTTCGAGCCGACGTCACCGGCCACATCGAAATTGCCGCCGCCTCCTGCATCGCCACCGCCGCTGCCGAGGCGGTCGCTGCCGCCCTGGTTGGTCAGGCTGGCGATGACCTGCTCGACCGGTCCACCCGGTGCGAATTGAGTGACGACGAAAGCAACCGCCATGATGCCGAACAGGGTCGGTATCATCAGCAGGATACGGCGCAGTATGTAGGCGCCCATCAGCTTTCACCCTCCCCCTTGTGGGGAGGGTCGATCCGCGAAGCGGGGCGGGGTGGGGGTAGTCTCGATCCGGCGTACGCCGTCACACCCCCACCCCGGTTCGCCATTCGCGCTGCGCACGAAGTGCTCACCGACCCTCCCCACGAGGGGGAGGGTAAAGTGCCGCGCAACAGCCTACCCTTTGCCAATTTTTGCCGCCTTGCCCTTGTCGACCCACCACAGCGCTTCGACCGGGAAGTCGAAATCGGGTTTCCGCTCGGGAAAACCGAACATGTCCCAATAGGCGCTTCGATGATTCGCCAGGAACCAACTTGGAATCCAATCCCGCCGTGCACGCAAGACCCGGTCGAGCGCGCGCATGGCAATTGTCAGGCCTTCGCGATCCTTGGCGGCGCCCGCGGCGTCAACCAGGGCGTCGATGGCCGGGCTCGACGTTCCCGGCAGATTGCGAGAGCCCGATACGGTAGCTGCTCGCGAATGGAAAATGGTTTCGAGGTCGTCACGGGTTGGCGTCGCCGGAAACGAGGCCGCGACCGAGACGAGGTCGTAGTCGAACGAATTCTGCCGCAGCTGATATTGCGCGGCATCCACCAGCCGGATCGAGGCATCGATGCCGACCGCCTTCATGTTTTCGACCCAGGGCGAGTAGACCTGCTCGAAGACTTCGTCGTCGACAAGAAACTCTGCGGACAACCGACCACCCTTGTCGTTCACGACGAAATTGCCGGACCGTTTCCAGCCGGCCTCGGCCAGAAGCTTGGCCGCCTTGCCAAGCAACTGCCGGTCGCGGCCGGAGCCGTTCGACGCGTCCTGGACCACGGCTTCGCCAAAAGCCTCGGCGGGAATCTGCTCACGCAGCGGCTCAAGAAGAGCCAATTCTTGTGGCGACGGTCTGCCCTCGGCGCGAAATTCGGATTTCTCGAAGCAGGATTGCGAGCGCTCATAGGAACCGTAGAAGAAATTGCGCCGCGTCCATTCGAAGTCGAAGCACAGCCCGATCGCCTGCCGCACGCGCGAGTCGCGAAACTGCTCGCGCCGCTGGTTGACGGCGGTGCCCTGCATCGAAGGCACCGTTTCGGCCGGGAATTCGTGCTTCACCACCTTGCCAGCAGTGAAGGCTGGGAAGTCGTAGCCGGTCGCCCAGACGCGCGAGGTGAATTCCTCCCTGTAGAGGATTTCTCCCTTCTTGAACGCTTCGAAGGCAACGCTACGGTCCTGATAGAACTCAACGCGGATCCGCTGAAAATTGTTCTGGCCGCGATTGACCGGCAGGTCGTTGCCCCAATAATCAGCCACACGCTCATATTCGATCCAGGCCCCTGCCGACCAGCGACCGACCTTGTAGGCGGCTGACCCCAACGGCGGGTTCATCTGCGAGGAATCGAACGGGTTGGTCGTGTAGAACGCCTTCGACAGGACCGGGAACTCGACGACGTTGAGGATGGTGCGGCTTGTCTGCTTGCCGGAAAACCTAAGCTGCAGCGTGTGGGCATCCACGGCAATCGCGTCATCCAGATGCGTTAGCGGCAGGGAATAGTACGGGTGCCCCTTGTCCTTGAGCAGCTTGAAGGTGAAGGCGGCATCCTCTGCCGTCAATGGCGTCCTGTCATGGAAGCGGGCCTGCGGGCGCAGCGAGAAGGTGAAGTCGTTGCGGTCGTCGGAAATCGTCACGCCGTCAGCGATCAGCCCGTAAAGGGCGTCAGGTTCGTCGTACGCTCTCACCATCAGTGAATCGAAGCACATCTCCGTGCGCTGGGGCGAATCGCCTTTGGGAACGAACGAATTCAGCGTGTTGAAGGTCAGCGGCGTCTGGTTGGCAAGCCAGTTGCGCGGCAGGAAGTTGAAGACGCCACCTTGCGGCGCATCGACATTGACATAGTCGAAATGAGTGAAGTCCGGCTTGTATTTGAGGTCGCCGAAAGCCGACAGTCCATGCAGTTTCACGCCGGTTGGGCTGGCGGCGAAAGCCTTGCCCGGCAGCAGCGCAGCAACGGCCGCGGCGCCACTGAGGGCCAGGAAATCGCGGCGAGGGAGCCCCGCCATCAATTGCTGCCCTTGTACTTGGCGGCCAGGGCCTTTTCCTTGTCCGCATCGATCCACCAGGAATCGATATCGGCGCCACGGTAGCCGGGCTGCTTTTCCGGGATGCCGAACTTGTTCCAGTAAGCCAGCCACACAACGGCGCGATAGTATTGCGGCACCACATAGTAATTCCACAGCAGCACGCGGTCGAGCGCATGGGTGGTGGCGACGAGGTCATCGCGATCCGTGGCAAAAATGATGCGGTCGACAAGGGCGTCAACGACCGGGTTCTTGATGCCGGAATAATTGCGCGATGCCGGTGTGTCGGCGGCCTTGGAGCTCCAGAAATCGCGCTGCTCGTTGCCGGGCGATTCCGACTGTTGGAGCTGTCCTGTGATGACGTCGTAATCGAAGTTTCTGACGCGGTTGGTGTACTGGCTCGGGTCGACGATGCGCAGTGTTGCATCGACGCCGATCTTGCGCAGATTGGCGATCCAGGGGCTGGAAATGACCTGGTCGGTTTCATTCGAGCCTAGGATTTCAAACTTGAATGGCTCGCCGGTCTTGGCGTTGACCATCTTGCCGCCCTTGATCACCCAGCCGGCCTGGGCGAACAGGTCGACCGCCTGCTTCAGATATTTGCGCTCCGCCTGCGGCGAATCGTAGACCGGCAACTTGAATTCCTGGGTGAATACTTCCGGCGGCAGCTTGTCGCGGTACTTCTCCAGGATCTCCAATTCCTTGCCTTGCGGCAAGCCGCTGGAGGCTAGGTCCGTGCCCTGGAAATAGCTGTGGGTGCGAGTGTTGAAACCGAAGAACAGCGTGCGGTTCATCGATTCGAAATCGAACGGGTAGGTGAGCGCGGCCCTGACCAGACGATCGGCAAACAACCTATGTCTCTGGTTGAGCATGAAAGCCTGCATCGGCTCGGGCGAGGTGGTCTTGAACTCCTGCTTGATCACATCGCCGGCCTTGATCGCCGCGAAATCATAAAATGTCGCCCAGCGCTTCGAGCTGTTTTCCGGCTTGATATCGTCGAGGCCACCTTTCTTGAACGCCTCCCAGGAGGCGTTGTCGTCAAGAATGTAGGTGAAGTGCTGCGTGTCGAAATTCTCCCGGCCGATCTTCACAGCCAGCTTGGCGCCCCAATAGTCGGGGACGCGCTGCCAGACGATTTCCGACCCCGCCTTGAAGCTGGCGATCTTGTATGCAGCCGAGCCCAGCGGCGGCTCCAGCGTCCCCTTGGTGATGTCGCGCTTCTTGCCATTGTCGTCGGTGCCTTCCCACCAATGCTTGGGCAGCACGACAAGGTCGCCGAGGATCTTGGGCAGTTCGCGATTGCCCTTCTGGTCGAAGTGGAACTCGACCTCACGGTCCGAGACAGCGACGGCGTCGGTGACGTTTTCGAAATAGCGGCTGTACATCGGGCTGTTGGCCTTCAGCACCTGGAACGACCAGATCACGTCGTCAGTGGTGATCGGCTGTCCGTCATGCCATTTCGCCCGTGGGTCGAGCCGGTAGGTGGCCGAGGAATAGTCGGTAGGGTACTTGTAGGCATCGGCGATGAGCGGGTGGCTGACGCTGCCTTCGTCAGTCGCTTGATCCATGAGCGTGTCGTAGAGCAGGCCGCCGCCAAATGGCTGCAGGCCGGCCGCCGGCGAGCCCTGCACGACGTAGGGATTGAAGCTGTCGAACGTGCCGGAAACGACCGAATTGTAGGTACCGCCCTTCGGTGCATCCGGATTCACATAATCGTAGCGCTGGAAGTTCTCGCCATATTTGGAGGGGCCGATCAGCGAAGAGGTGGTGTGCCATTCCTGGGGGAAGGATGCCTGCAGGCCGCCTGCGAGGGCGCCCACAACCAGAAAGGACCTCAGAAGCGTTCGGCCAACCGTCATGCGTTCTCCTCGTCGCGATGCCCGGCAATCCTAAATGATTTGACGCCGGTGAAAACCGCCATGCGGCGGCTTTGTCGCCGCATATGCGATTTTCCTAACAAAAAGCCGGGCTGAACCCGGCTTTTTTGAGGTCATGGAGATGACAATTCGGTTATTTGGCGGGCGCCGGTGCCGGCGTCGCAGGGGCTGGAGCTGCACCTTCAGCCGGCTTGGCCGGAGCGGCACCCTCGGCCGGCTTGGCCGGCGCCGTTGCATCGGCGGCGGCACCTGGCGTCGGCAGCGGCTTCGGGCTATCCGACAGCGTGCGCAGATAGGCAATGACGTTGGCGCGGTCCTCGTCCTTCGGCAGGCCGGCAAAGCCCATCGCCGTGCCCTTCACGAATTTCTTCGGCGAGGTGATGAAGTGGTTGAGATTGTCATAGGTCCACTTCTCGGCGCCGCCCTTGGAAAACTCCTTCATGCCGGCCGAATAGGCAAAGCCCTCATGCTCGGCGACGGGGCGGTCGACGATGTCCCAGAGATCCGGGCCGACCTTGTTGGGGCCGCCTTTTTCGCCGGAATGGCAGGCCTGGCATTTCTTAAAGACGGCCGCACCTTGCTCGACATTGGCGGTGGCCAAAAGGTCGGCGATCGGCTTCGCCTCTGCTGCGGGTCCGGCGGCGCCGCCTTCGGCAGGCTCCGTCGCCTCGATGGCAAAGCCGGGTTTTTCCGGCGCCGGCGAGGCAAACAGGGCGTCGGACACCAAACCGACCGAGAAGACGACGAAACAGGTTCCAAGCAACCCGGCGAGCAGTTTGTTGACTTCGTTGGAATCCATACGCCCCAGGGCTCCCTTTTCCGGCGGACCTCTCCGTCCACTCCGTCCGTCGGTATCGTGACCCACCCCGTCGAGCCGGTCAAATCGGGCGGAAACTAGGTCTTTTGCTTGGGCGTTGCAACACCTATAAGGGCGCTTCCAGTGAGACCTTTTGCCACTTTCCCCATCCTCTTTCGAACGCCTTGCAACCTCGATGTCCACGCTCATCCTGATCCCGGCCCGCATGGCCTCGACGCGCCTGCCGGGCAAGCCGCTGGCCGACATAGCCGGCGCGCCGATGATCGTCCATGTCGCCCGCCGCGCCGCTGAGGCTGGGCTTGGCCGGGTAGTGGTGGCAACCGACACGCGCAACGTGGCCGAAGCGGTGCGCGCGCACGGTTTCGAGGCGGTGATGACGCGCACCGACCACGAATCCGGTTCCGACCGTATCTTCGAGGCGCTGACCGCCCTCGACCCCGATCGCAAGGTCGAAACCATCGTCAATGTGCAGGGCGACCTGCCGACCATCGATCCCAAGATCATCGGTGCGGCGCTGAAACCGTTCGAGGACGCTGCGGTCGACATCGCCACGCTCGGCGTCGAGATCGTCCGCGACGAGGAAAAGGCCAACCCCAACGTCGTCAAGATCGTCGGTTCGCCGTTGTCGGCGACGCGGCTGAAGGCGCTCTATTTCACCCGCGCCACCGCGCCCTGGGGCGAGGGGCCGCTCTATCACCATGTCGGCCTCTACGCCTATCGGCGCTCAGCCCTCGAACGCTTCGTCGCGCTAAAACCTTCGCCGCTCGAACGGCGCGAGCGGCTGGAGCAGTTGCGGGCGGTGGAGGCCGGTATGCGCATCGATGCCGAGATCGTGCAATCGCTGCCGCTGGGCGTCGACACGCCGGAAGACCTCGAACGCGCCCGACAAATTCTTTCCTGAGACCTTCAACCTGAGATATCGGCATGCCTGACAAGACCAACAGAATAGCCTTCCAAGGCGAACCGGGCGCCAATTCCGACACCGCCAGCCGCAACATGTTCCCTTCGATGGAGCCGTTGCCGTGCCCCACCTTCGAGGATGCCTTCAACGCGGTCGAGACCAACAAGGCCGACCTCGCCATGATCCCGATCGAAAACACCATCGCCGGCCGCGTCGCCGACATTCATCATCTCTTGCCGGAATCGAAACTCCACATCGTCGGCGAGTATTTTCTGCCGATCCACTTCCAGCTGATGGTGCTGCCAGGCGTCAAACGCGAAGAGATCAAGACCGTGCACAGCCATATCCATGCGCTGGGACAGTGCCGCAAATACATCCGCAAGAACGGTTGGAAGCCGGTGATCGCCGGCGACACGGCGGGCTCTGCGAAGCTGGTCTCGGAGCTCAAGGACCGCACCATGGCCTCGCTCGCCCCGGCGCTAGCCGCAGAACTCTACGGCCTCGACATCATCGAGAAGAACGTCGAGGACACGGATTCGAATGTCACCCGCTTTGTCGTGCTGACCAAGGACAAGCGATTGGCCGAACGGCCCTCGGCCGACACCAAGATGATGACGACCTTCATGTTCCGTGTCCGCAACGTGCCGGCTGCGCTCTACAAGGCAATGGGCGGTTTCGCCACCAACGGCGTCAACATGACGAAGCTGGAGAGCTATCAGTTGGGCGCCTTCACCGCGACGCTGTTCTACGCCGATATCGAGGGCCATCCCGACGATCCACTGGTCAAGCTGGCGCTGGACGAACTGCGCTTCTTCTCGCGCGAAGTGCGCATTTTGGGTGTCTATCCCGCCAGCGAGTCGCGCGAGCAGTGGAAGGTCGCGGACTAAGGTTCCCTAAACCAGCAGGGTCAGCGGCACATAGTCGATTTCCATGAAGGTTTCGACTTCCGGGATCCAGCGGTCGCGCACGAAGGCAACGTGGTCGGGATGCTCGTTATATCTGGTGTAGGCGGCCTGATCGACGAACTCCATCGAGAAGCCGAAGTGATAGTCGTTTTTCGGGCTGACTTGCCGCAGCGGCTCGAAATGGGTGACGCCCTTGATTGCGCTGAGAATGCGCTTGGCATCGGAGAGGAACCGCTTTTCCTCCAGCGAGTACTGCGGGTGCTTCAGGGTGAAAACCACGGTGTGACGGATCATTTTTTGCTCCCGTTAAGCAATTCCAGGAAAAGTGTGAAGCGGTTTTCCGTCCGGAATTGCGTAAAATAACAAGTCTTATTCGCTGTCGACCCAGGCGCGGATCAGATGATGCGCGATCGCGCCTTTCGGCGGCGTGACCAGATTGTCCTTGTGCGTCCTCTCCAGCATGGAACGCACCTCGTCGCGAAAAAACCAGCGGCAATCTTCCAACTCGTTGAGATCGGCCTGGATGTCGTCATTGAGCGGTTCGCCGAAACAGCCGATCATCAGCGAATAGGGGAACGGCCAGGGTTGGCTGGCATGGTAGACGACGCGGCCGAGCCGGATGCCGGCTTCCTCCAGCGTTTCGCGGCGCACCGCCGCCTCGATCGTCTCGCCCGGCTCGATGAAGCCGGCAAGCGCCGAGTACATGCCGGGCCCGAAATGCCGGCCGCGGCCGAGCAGGCATTTTTCCCGCGTCGCCGTCAGCATAATCGCCACCGGATCGGTGCGTGGAAAGTGCTCGGTGCCGCAATTTGGGCAATGGCGCTTGTAGCCGCCGGCCCGCATATGCGATTCATGGCCGCATTTGCTGCAGAAGCGATGGGTGGCATGCCAGGCAAGCAGGGCGGCGCCTTGCGCCAGCGCGCCCGCTGCCGCCTCGTCGATCAGCCCCTGCATATAGACCGAGCGATAATCGATCGCCTTCATGGTCTCCGGTAGCTGTTCGGGATCGAGGCCGACCGGCACGGCAAGGACCGGGCCGCTCTCGGCAAAGCCAAGCAGCACGCCTTGTGCGAGTGATGGCTGCAGCTTCTGGCTCTCAGCCAGATCGAACCAAGGGTCGAAGCTGCCATCGTGCAATTTCAGATACAGCCGTCCGCCATGCATCGGCAGAAGACGTGCCGAGGGATCGGCCAACGCCCTTTCGACGGAATCGTCGGCGCGGTTCTCGGATTGCCGATCAATCGTGTTTCCGGCGAAGCCGACGAACTGGCTCGGTTCGCGCAAGGGCGCGTCAAAAAGGCGAAAGGTCATGGAAGCTCGAACGTCTAGGGATGGACACAGGCGGCTTATAGCGCCGCCTTGATCTGTTGCGCAAATTGGCGGATGCCTGAACGCTCATAGGGCTCGCGCATGCCGTGCCCCCACACCGGCCCCGGCCAGCCCGGATCGCCTTCCGAGCGGGCGATGACGTGGACATGCAATTGCCGAACGATGTTGCCGAGCGCGCCGGTGTTGATCTTGGTGCAGCCCGTGGTTCTTTTCAGCGCCTGCGCCACCATGTTGGTTTCGAAGGTCAACATCGCCTGGTCGAGCGGCGTCATGTCGTGGATTTCTTCGGCCCCCGGCCGCTGCGGCACCAGGACCAGCCATGGCCAGCGGCTATCGTTCATCACCCTGAGCTCGCACAGGCCGAGCCACATCAGCTGCTCGCTATCCGCCTCCAGCCTGGAGTCGAGCGTGAATCCGGCCTTGAGGCCCGGTAGCATTGGCGTTTCCCTTGCGCTTCTCGCATTATTCCCAAACTCATGACGCTAGAGCGGCTGCACGGGGGCTGCAAGCGATTCATTGAGCGGCGGAGTTCAAGGGCATCCGATTCTCAATGCACCCTTGCATTTGATCGCTGAATTGCCGATATGGAACGCGGGAGGTTGGTGGTGGACGATCCACTCGCCAACCGGGTCAGGTCCGGAAGGAAGCAGCCCTAACGAGCCCGGAACGGGTCATTGTTCCAGCCTCCCACCTCATCGGCCCCTCTCGCGACATTGACGACGCATTGCAGCGCGGGCGAGACTATTGGAGCAATTCCAGGGAAAGTGTGAGCGGTTTCCCGTCCGGAATTGCGTTAAAGCAAAGGGTAGAGCGGTTTGCCGTTTCAGAAAACGGTGAAACGATCTAGCAGGAATCGGCTACGCTGAGACGCGGCCTTTTGGAGCTTTACGGGCGAATGAGCGAAGCCGGAAATTCGGACCCCGAAAACCTGGAGAAGCAAAAGGCCGTCGCCTATCGCGTGCTGGCGCGCAAATATCGTCCGTCGAATTTCTCGGAACTGATCGGCCAGGAGCCGATGGTCCGCACTTTGACCAACGCTTTCTCCACAGGCCGCATCGCCCAGGCCTGGATGCTGACCGGCGTGCGCGGCGTCGGTAAGACCACGACGGCGCGCATCCTGGCGCGGGCGCTCAACTACAAGACGCCGACGGTCGACCATCCCTCGGTCGACCTCGCCCTCCTGGGCGAGCACTGCCAGGCGATCATGGAAGGCCGCCATGTCGACGTCATCGAGATGGACGCCGCGTCGCATACCGGCATCGACGACATCAGGGACATTATCGAGCGCGTGCGCTATGCCCCGGTGTCGGCGCGCTACAAAGTCTACATCATCGACGAAGTGCACATGCTCTCCACCCAGGCCTTCAACGGCCTGTTGAAGACGCTGGAAGAGCCGCCGCCGCACGTCAAATTCATCTTTGCCACCACCGAAATCCGCAAAGTGCCGATCACCGTGCTGTCGCGCTGCCAGCGTTTCGACCTGAGACGCATCGATGCCGGCGCGCTGGTCGCGCATCTCGCCTCCATTGCCGGCAAGGAAGGCATTTCGGTAGACGACGACGCGCTGGCGATGATCGCGCGCGCCGCCGAAGGCTCGGCCCGCGATTCGCTCTCCATCCTCGACCAGGCAATCGCCCATGGCGGCGGCGCCGTCAGCGCCGAAGCGGTGCGCGCCATGCTGGGTCTCGCCGACCGCGCCCGCATCGTCGACCTGTTCGAACATGTCATGAAAGGCGATGTGGCGGCCGCCCTTGCCGAATTCCGCAACCAGTACGACACCGGCGCCGATCCGGCTGCCGTGCTGACCGATCTGGCCGAATTCAACCACCTCGTCACCCGGCTGCGCTTCGTGCCGACGGCTGCCGACGACGCTTCCCTGTCCGAGGATGAGCGCCGCCGCGGCGCCGACTTCGCCAGCACGCTGTCGGTCAAGGTTCTGTCGCGAACCTGGCAGATGCTCTTGAAAGGCATTCCCGAGGTGCAGTCGTCCAACCGACCGGTCAGCGCCGGCGAGATGGTGCTGATCCGGCTGGCGCATGCCGCCGACCTGCCGACGCTGGACGAGGCGCTGAAATCTCTAGAGAGCGGCGCTCCGGCGTCCGGTGGTGCGTCACGCCCGAATGGTGCGCCGGTAAATGCCGGCAATGGCGGCGGCGCCAGCGCGGTAGCGCAGACCCGGATGCCGTCCGGGCCAGCCGGTGCGCAAACCATGCGATTGGTCGACGCGCCCCCGGTCGCCTTTGTCGCGCCTCCGCAGCCGGTCGTCGAGCCGCAATCGCCGCCGCTGAAATCGCTGGCCGATATTGTCGCTCTTGCCGACGCGCAGCGTGACATCGCCTTTAAGGTGCTGGTCAAGAGCTGTATTCGCCTGGTGCGCATCGAGCCCGGCCGTATCGACGTCGGCCTGACCGCCGATGCGCCCAAGATGCTGCTCAACGACTTGACGACGAAGCTGCGCGCCTGGACCGGCCGCAACTGGCTGGTGTCATTGTCGAAGGAAGAGGGCGGCCAAACGCTGGCCGAGATGGAATCGACCAGGCGCGAGACTGCTTTCTCCGACGCGAAAAGCGATCCGGCTGTGGCCGCCATCCTGGCGCGCTTTCCCGGCGCCAAGATCATCGACGTGCGCATTCCCGACGCGCCGGAAGTCGACACCGACAAGGCCGAAGCGCCGGTCGAGCCGCCGTCCGACGACGACGAAACCTGACCATAGCCACGAATCCGCAAAGGACCCGACCATGAAAGATCTTCTCGGCCTGATGGGCAAGGCGAAGGAAATGCAGGCCAAGTTCCAGGCCATGCAGGACGAGATCGCGACGATTGAAGCAAGCGGGCAGGCGGGCGGCGGGCTGGTCAATGTCACGCTGACCGGCAAGTTCGAAATGAAGTCGCTGAAGATCGATCCGTCGCTGTTCAAGGAGGACGAGGTCGAGATTCTCGAAGACCTGCTGCTGGCCGCTCACAATGACGCCAAAAATAAGGTCGAGCAGATTATGCAGGAGAAGACCAAGGCGCTGACGGCAGGCTTGCCGATCCCGCCCGGAATGAAATTGCCGTTCTGAGCCGGCTCCAACCAGTTAATTGATTATGAAGGGAAATCGGCTGCGGAGGCTGTTGTTAAGACTTTCTCCGGCTTTGCTCACGCGGACATATCCGGGCATTTATAAAGTTTTACCTATGCTGCACGAAAGCTAATCCTTTAGCCATCTTTTTGCCTTTAAGAGTCTCATTCTTGCCACATCTCGGGGCGGGGTGGCATCTGGACAATGAGGCATTTTTGTTGATCGCGACGCGATGGAAGACGCCGCTTCTGCTCGGCATCATCTTCTCCCCTATGTTCCTGGCCGGTTGCAGCCAGACCACGTCTTCGCACGGCCTGTCGGTCGCCAGTCTGACCGACGCCATCACGCCCAGCTTCCTTTCGACGCGCGCCTACCGCAACACGCCGAAGGAGAAGGAATGTCTGGAGCGGGCGATGTTCTTCGAGTCCAACCGCTCGAGCCGTGACGGCATGATCGCCGTCGGCACGGTGGTGATGAACCGGCTGCGCTCCGGCAATCATGGCAGCACCATTTGCCAAGTGGTTGGCGAACCGGGCCAGTTCGCGCCCGGCGTGATGACGCGGGCGATGAATTCGAAAGCGATGCCCGATGTCGAGGAGGCCGCCGATGCGGTGCTCAAGGGCGAGCGCAAGGCCAAGCTGAAAAACACGATGTACTTCCACACCGCCGGCCTGAGGTTCCCCTACAAGAACATGCATTACACCATGGTTGCCGGCGGCAACGCCTTCTACGAGAAGCGCGGTCGCAACTGGCAGCCGCTGCCGGATGAATCCACGACCATGGTTGCCTCGGCGCAGCCGCGCGCGCCTGTGCCTGAAGCGCCGGTGCAGGTTGCCTACGCCGAGCCGGTGGTGAAGACCATTGTCCGTCCAGATCCTGCCAAGCAGGCCGCGGCGGTTCGCGCAGCCAAGGCGACACGTGCCCCGGCCGAGCAGACCTATGTGACGGCTTCCGCGGCGCCCGCCAAGAGCGCCCGCGTCGCCGCCAAGCAGACGGAGGTGGCGATGCAGGAGCCGATGGCCGAGCCCGATGCCTCGCGTTTCGGCGGCACGCTGAACGCCCGCCACATCACCTCGGTTCCATCGGCAACGCAGGAAGCGTCGATGGGCTTCCAGTCGACGCCTGAGAATACCGACGCTATCGGCGCGATGATTATCGACCAGACCCGGCCAGCGTCAGCTTACTGACGCCAAAAACAGTTTCCAAGCCCGCCATGGCAGCATGGCGGGCTCGGTGCGTATGCGGCATGTTTCAAAGCGCGCGGAAAAATCCTAGATCAGTGCGATGTCGAAGCGAATCGCCGGTCCCGAGATCGAACGCCTGATCCAGCTCCTGGCCAAGGTGCCGGGGCTAGGGCCGCGTTCGGCCAGGCGTGCGGCACTGCACCTCATCAAGAAGAAGGAGCAGCTTTTGTCGCCGCTCGCCGCCGCCATGGCTGAAGCCGCCGACAAGGTGCGCATCTGCACGACCTGCGGCAACGTCGATACCTCCGACCCTTGCATGATCTGCACCGATCCGCGCCGCGATGCCTCGACGCTGATCGTCGTCGAGGATGTCTCCGACCTCTGGGCGCTGGAGCGGGCGGCGGCCATGAATGTGCGCTACCACGTGCTCGGCGGCACGCTATCGCCGCTCGACGGCATCGGCCCCGACCAGCTCAATGTCCGCTCGCTGGTCGACCGCGTCGCCGGCGGCGAGGTGAAGGAGGTGATCCTCGCCGTCAACGCCACGGTCGAGGGCCAGACGACGGCGCATTATCTCACCGACCAGCTCTCGGGTTTCGAGATCAAGGTCACCAGACTTGCGCATGGCGTGCCGGTCGGCGGCGAACTCGACTATCTGGATGAGGGGACGCTGGCGGCGGCCTTGCGCTCGCGGACGGCGTTTTGACGCAATTGGCGGGCAGGATGTGCGACATGAAAGCTTCGCATTCTTCGAGGTTTGCGCCAAACACCCCCCTCTGTCCTGCCGGACATCTCCCCCTCAAGGGGGGAGATCAGCAGCTTCTCGGGCGGCATTCTTCTTTCAACGCTGGTGGTTGGCGAAAACCGAAGCGACAGCCAATCTCCCCCCTTGAGGGGGAGATGTCCGGCAGGACAGAGGGGGGCGCGACAGAACGCGGATCTTTTGGATTGGCGCTCGTTGCGCTTCTCGCATCCCTCGTTGCCCTGCTTTTTGTAGCCCCCGCCTCCGCCGCCAAAATCGACGACCAGTTCCGCGCCTGGCTGAAAACCGATCTCTGGCCGGAAGCCCAGACCAAAGGCATCTCCAAATCCACCTTCGACGCCGCTTTCGACGGCGTGAAGCCGAACCTCAAATTGCCCGACCTCGTCCTGCCCGGCGAGAAACCCAAAACTCCGCAAAAACAGCATCAGGCCGAGTTCGGTTCGCCCGGCGCCTATTTCGCCGAAAAGACGGTGCGCGCCGTCACGTCAGGTGGGCGCACGCGCGAGGCGGCCAACGCCAAGACGCTGGCTGCGATCGAAAAGCGCTACGGTGTCCCGGGCGAGATACTGTTGGCGATCTGGGGCCGCGAGACCGGCTTCGGCGCGGCGAAAATGCCCTACGACGCCTTCGAGGTTCTCGGCACCAAGGCGTTCATGTCGACCAAGAAGGACTTCTTCCGCACCGAGGTACTGGCGGCGCTCGAGATCGTCGAGCATGGGTTGGCGCCGGTCGGCGCCATGAAATCGTCCTGGGCCGGCGCGCTCGGCCAGCCGCAATTCATGCCGACCTCGTTCCTGAAGCACGCCGTCGACTACGACGGTGATGGGCACCCGGACATCTGGAATTCGACGCCGGACGTGCTGGCCTCGATCGCCAACTATCTCGTCCACTATGGCTGGGTGAAGGGGCGTGGCTGGGGTTTCGAGGTGACGGTTCCGGAAAGCGTTTCCTGCTCGCTCGAAGGTCCCGACCAGGGCAAGAAGATCTCAGCCTGGGCGGCGATGGGAATCAGCCGCGTCGGCGGCAAAGCCTTTCCGGCCAACGAACCGAAGGCGGAAGGGTTCCTTTTGATGCCGGCCGGACGCAGCGGTCCGGCCTTCATCGCCACGACAAATTTCTACGTGCTGAAGCAATACAACACCAGCGACCTCTACGCCCTGTTCATCGGCCATGGCGCTGACCGCATCGCCCATGGCGATGCTGATTTCGTCGGCAGCTGGGGTGCGGTCGGCGGCCTGCATCGTTCCGACATCGCCGCGCTGCAACGGGCGCTGGAGGCCAAGGGCTACGATGTCGGCAGCGCCGACGGCCTGCCCGGCTTCAAGACCCGCCGCTCGATCGGCAGCTGGCAGGAAAAGAACGGCCGCCCCGCCACCTGCTTCCCCGACGCCGATCTGGTTGCTGCCATCAAGTAACACCGAAAAGAGCAGATTTTTCCCCATCGGCGGCTGCAATTGGCTCGCCCATGCTTCGACGCGCACAGCATATTCCGGTCCAGTATGCCGGCTCGCAAAAATGCCCGTTGCCGGTTGGAGGGCTGCCGGATAGGGTGTTGACCAACTGGAAAAAAATCAACACGGTATGGGGTCTAACGGTCGTCCTCCGGCCGCGAAAAAGATTACTGCAGCCCTGAGCCGGGAACTCGGGGTCAACAATCAACAAAACAGGGAACAATCATCATGATGATGGAAAAGTTTGCTCTACGTTCGCGCGTCTGGCTCGCAGGTGCTGCCATGTCCGCTCTGCTCATTGGCGTCGCGCCGGCCTTTGCCGTGACCCCCGCCGACACGCTGGTCGAAGGTTTTGCCATCGACGACATCATCTCCATGGATCCGGGCGAGGCGTTCGAACTGTCGACCGCCGAAGTCACCGGCAACACCTATGATCTGCTGGTCCGCCTCGACCTCAGCGACACCTCCAAGGTCAAGGGCGACCTTGCCGAGAGCTGGACCGTCTCCGACGACGGCCTGGTCTATACGTTCAAGCTCAAGCCCGGCCTAAAGTTCGCTTCGGGCAATCCACTGACGGCCGCCGATGTCGCCTATTCCTTCGAGCGCGCCATCAAGCTGGATAAGCCGCCGGCATTCATCATCAACCAGTTCGGCATCAGCGGCGACAATGTTGCCGACAAGGCCAAGGCCGTCGACGATACCACCTTCCAGTTCACCGTCGACAAGGCCTATGCGCCGAGCTTCGTGTTAAACTGCCTGTCGGCAACGGTCGCTTCGGTCGTCGACGCAAAGCTGGTCAAGGAACATGTCGCCGCGGTGACGCCGAGTGCCGACTACAAATGGGACAACGATTTCGGCAACGCCTTCCTGAAGACCGGTTATGCCGGCTCCGGCGCCTACAAGCTGCGCGAATGGCGGGCCAATGAGGTCGTCGTGCTGGAGCGCAACGACAATTACAATGGCGAGAAGGCCAAGCTCGCCCGCGTCATCTACCGCAACATGAAGGAAAGCTCGGCACAGCGCCTGGCGCTCGAAGCAGGCGACATCGACGTTGCCCGCAACCTCGAGCCGAACGATCTCGACGCCATCGCCAAGAATGCCGATCTCACCACGACCAGCGCGCCGAAGGGCACGGTCTTTTACATCAGTCTCAACCAGAAGAATCCGAACCTCGCCAAGCCCGAGGTTCGCCAGGCGTTCAAATATCTGGTCGACTACGATGCGCTGAGCACGACCATCCTCAAGGGCATTGGCGAGATTCACCAGACCTTCCTGCCCAAGGGCGTGCTGGGCGAACTGGACGAAAATCCGTTCAAGTTCGACGTCGCCAAAGCCAAGGAACTGCTGACCAAGGCCGGCCTGGCCGACGGCTTCAGCGTAACCATGGACGTACGCACGGGACAGCCGACAACGGGCATGGCGGAATCGATCCAGCAGACGCTTGGCCAAGCCGGCATCAAGCTGGAAATTATCCCGGGCGACGGCAAGCAGACGCTGACCAAATACCGCGCCCGCAATCATGACATCTATATCGGCCAGTGGGGCCAGGACTATTTCGATCCGAACTCCAACGCCCAGACCTTTGCCTCAAACCCGGACAATTCGGATGAAGGCAAGACCAAGACGCTGGCCTGGCGCAATGCCTGGGACATCCCGGACCTGACAAAGCAGACCGAAGCAGCCTTGCTGGAGAAGGATGCCGGCAAGCGCGCCGATATGTACAAGAGTCTTGAAAAGACGATCCTCGACACCAGCCCCTTCGTCATCATCCACCAGCAATTGGAAGTGGCAGGCCTGCGCAAAAACCTGAAAGGCTTTGCGCTCGGTCCGAGCTTCGACACCAACTTCGTCGGCCCGGTCTCCAAGGAATAGCGCCGGCGGACGCGCCCTGATGAGCGCGATTGAAAACCAGGCGACGGCGGGGCAGGGAAGCGCCCGCGCCGTCGCTATCTTGTTGGCGATCGGCCGCTTCCTGGTCATCGCCGTCACCACCTATCTCGGCCTGCTCGCGGTGACCTTTTTCATCGGCCGCGTCATCCCGATCGATCCGGTGCTGGCGGTGCTCGGCGACCGCGCACCGGCCAATGTCGTCGAGCGCACCCGCCGCGAGATGGGGCTCGATCTTCCGTTGATCGAGCAATTCTATATCTATCTCAAGCATGCGCTGAACGGTGATTTCGGCACCTCTGTGCTGACCACCAATCCTGTGATGACCGACATCCGCCGTGCCTTTCCGGCAACGATCGAACTGGCGACTTTGGGCACTCTGATAGGCTCGTTGATCGGCGTGCCGCTCGGCGTGCTGGCAGCGGTAAAACGCGGCAGTCTCATCGACCAGATCGTTCGCATTGTCGGCCTGATTGGCTATTCCGTGCCTATCTTCTGGATCGGGCTTTTGGGGCTTGTCCTGTTCTACGCCAAGCTCCAATGGGTGGCTTTTCCTGGCCGCCTCGACATCGTCTACGAGTACACATTCACACCGATCACCGGCTTCTACCTGCTCGACGCCGCGCTGCAGGGCCAGTGGGATGTCTTCTACGACGCTTACCGCCACATCATCCTGCCGGCAGGGCTGCTGGGCTATTTCTCGCTCGCCTATATCAGCCGAATGACGCGCTCCTTCATGCTGAATGAGCTGTCGCAGGAATACATCGTCGCCGCGCGCGCCAAGGGCCTGTCTGAAACGCGAATCATCTGGGGCCATGCGCTGCGCAACGCCGCGGTGCCGATGGTCACGGTGATCGCGCTGTCCTATGCCGGGCTGCTCGAAGGTTCGGTGCTGACCGAGACGGTGTTCTCCTGGCCCGGCATCGGCCTCTACATCACCAATTCGCTGCAGAACGCCGACATGAACGCCGTGCTCGGCGGCACCATCGTCATCGGTTCGGTGTTCATCGGCATCAATCTCCTGTCCGACGTTCTCTACAAGGTGCTCGATCCGAGGACGAAGACAGGATGAGCGCCGAAGCAATCCAAACGCGCCGCGATTGGCTGCTCAGCGATCGGCCGGCCTCGCGCATGCAGGCACGGCTCGGCCGCGCCTACGTCGCTTGGCGGCGCTTTTCCGCCAACCGGCTGGCGTTTCTCGGCCTGCTCATCATCATCGCGCTGCTGCTGGTCGCAGCCTTTGCCGATGTGCTGGCGCCCTATTTGCCGACCATCGGCGATCTCAAGAATGCCCGGCTTTTGGCGCCGAGTGCGGCGCATTGGTTCGGCACCGACGATCTCGGCCGCGATATCTATTCGCGCATTCTTTTTGGCTCACGCTGGACCCTCTATGTCGTCATTCTTGTCGCTGTCATCGCAGCCCCCATCGGCCTTTTGGTCGGCACCGTCGCCGGCTATGCCGGCGGCTGGACCGATGCCATTCTGATGCGCATTACCGACATCTTCCTCGCCTTCCCCAAGCTGATCCTGGCACTGGCCTTTGTCGCCGCCCTTGGCCCCGGGATCGAAAACGCGGTGTTGGCCATCGCCATCACCTCGTGGCCGCCTTACGCGCGAATTGCGCGGGCCGAGACGATGACCGTGCGCAATTCCGATTACATCAAGGCGGTGCAATTGATGGGCGCCTCGCCGTTCCGCATCGTGCTGCGCCACATCATGCCGCTCTGCATCTCTTCGCTGATCATCCGGGTGACGCTCGATATGGCCGGCATCATCCTCACCGCCGCCGGCCTCGGTTTCCTTGGCCTCGGCGCGCAGCCGCCGCTGCCGGAATGGGGCACCATGATCGCGTCCGGCCGTCGCTTCGTGCTCGACCAATGGTGGGTGGCCGGCGCGCCCGGCTTCGCCATCCTGATCGTCAGTCTCGGCTTCAACCTGCTGGGCGACGGCCTGCGCGATGCGCTCGATCCCCGGAGTGGCGACCAATGAGTGGTGACCAATGAGCGGTGCACTTCTCGATGTCGACGACCTGCGCGTCACCTTCCCGACTCGGACCGGCCTCATCCAGGCGGTGCGCGGCGTCACCTTCTCGCTCGGCCGAGAGCGGCTGGGCATTGTCGGCGAAAGCGGCTCCGGCAAGTCGCAGACCGGCCGCGCCATCATGGGGCTGACGCCGCCGCAGGCTCTGGTTTCGGCCAAGAAGCTCGCCTTGGACGGCATCGATCTTTTGGACATACCCGCCCGCCAGCGCCGGGCGCTGCGCGGCAAACGCATCGCCATGATCCTGCAGGATCCGAAATATTCGCTCGACCCGGTGATGAGCATCGGCCGCCAGATCGTCGAGACGCTGCGCACGCATGAAAAGGTCTCCAAGGCCGAAGCGCGCGAGCGGGCGCTGGCCATGCTGGAAGCTGTGCAGATCCGCGATCCCTCGCGTGTCTTCGACCTGCATCCGCACGAGGTGTCCGGCGGGATGGGCCAGCGCGCCATGATCGCAATGATGCTGATCGCCGGACCGGAACTGATGATCGCCGACGAGCCGACCTCGGCGCTCGACGTCACCGTTCAGCTCGATGTGCTCGGCATCCTCGACCGCTTGGTCAGTGAGCGCGGCATGGGTCTGATCTTCATCTCGCACGATCTGCGGCTGGTCGCCTCCTTCTGCGACCGCGTCATCGTCATGTATGCCGGCAAGGTGGTCGAGCAGCTCAAGGCGTCGGAGCTGCGCGACGCCCAGCATCCCTACACGCGCGGCCTGCTCAACTGCATGCCCAGGATCGGTTACGAACGCCACCCGCTGCCGGTGCTCGACCGCAAGCCGGAGTGGGCGGCATGACGCCAGCCATTTCGATTGAAGGGCTGGAGGTGGTGTTCGACCGTTTTCGCGCGCTGAAAGGGGCGAACCTCGAGGTGAAGTCCGGCGAATCCTTCGGCCTGGTCGGCGAGAGCGGTTCCGGCAAGTCGACGCTGCTCAAAGCCATTGCCGGCCTGGTGCCTGTCGCATCCGGTACTATCACGGTCAATGGCAAGACGCTGGGAGCGCGCCGCGACAAGGCTTTTTATCGCGAAGTGCAGATGGTCTTCCAGGACCCCTATGGTTCGCTGCACCCGCGTCAGACCGTCGACCGCCTGCTACAGGAGCCGCTCGCCATTCACGGCTTTGCCGATGGCGAGCAACGCATCCAGCGCGCCCTCGACGAGGTCGGATTAGGCAACGGTTTCCGTTTCCGCTACGCGCACCAGCTCTCCGGCGGTCAGCGTCAGCGCGTGGCGATCGCGCGGGCGCTCATCCTCGAACCGTCGATCCTGCTGCTCGACGAACCAACCTCGGCGCTCGACGCTTCGGTGCAGGCGGAAGTGCTCAACCTGCTGGAAGAGGTTCGCCGTCGGCGCAAGCTGACCTTCCTGATGGTCAGCCACGACCTCGCCATCATCACCCATATGTGCGAGCGCCTGATGGTGATGCAGAATGGCGAAGCGGTGGAGAACCTGACGGCGGGCCAGCTGATCGGGCACCGCGTGGAGAAGGATTACACACGCAATTTGCTTAGGGCGAGCGAGGGGTTTGTTCGGACGGCGTGAACTAGTTTCTTCCGCAGAATAATCGCTTGGGGAATTCCATGGAAGAATGGAAGTTTGCAGATCCGCCCAATGTCGCGGTGCTATCGGACAAGAGCATATTCAAACGGGGCGACTGGATCGCATACGTTGTGCATGAAGCTGACGATGACGAGAACTACAACGATGAAGGGGGCAGTTGGCAATTCTATAGCAGCGACTCTCGAGATTGGGATGAACGCGAGATAATGCTCGTTGGCCTGCAAGAGGTGGTGCAGCAGGATGAAAGCATCCTGGCATTGGCCGACTTGCCAAAAGGCTGGCATGCTTGGCGGACGTCAAAATCATCGCCATGGCAGCGAGCGAAATCGCGCCCCGAACCCTCTAACGATAACGAATGATCCGGCAAAGCCTTAAGCGGGGTCTTGCGCCAGTTCGCCGTTCTCCGGAACAGATGGTTCGTCCCCCTGCTTAGGCTCCTTGATCCTGAACCACGTCACATAAAGCGCCGGCAGGAACAGCAGCGTGATCGCCGTGCCGGCGATGATGCCGCCCATCATGGCGTAGGCCATCGGGCCCCAGAACACTTCGCGCGCGATCGGGATCAGCGCTAGGCTGGCGGCCGCGGCCGTCAGCGCGATCGGCCGCATGCGGTGCTCGGTCGCTTCGATCACGGCTTCCCAGCGGTCTTGGCCCTCGGCCACCAGATCCTCGATCTGCACGATCAGGATCACCTGAGTTGCGGATCAGGATGCCGATCAGCGCCAGGACGCCCAGAATGGCGACGAAGCCGAGCGGTGCGCCGCTCGGCACCAGGGCCGCGACCACGCCGATCAGGCCGAGCGGCGCCACCGCCACGACCAGGAACAGGCGCTGAAAACTTTGCAACTGGATCATCAGGATGGTCGCCATCACGAACAGCATCAGCGGCACCACCGCTGCGATCGGTCCCTGGCTTTTGGCGCTTTCCTCGACCGAGCCGGCGGTTGCAACGGAATAGCCGGGCGGCAGTTTGGCGATGAAGGCGTCGACCGACGGCTTCAATTCGTTGACGACGGTGGCCGGCAGCACGTCGCCAACGAGGCCTGCGCGAACGGTGATCATCGGGATGCGGTTGCGCCGCCACACCGTCGGCTGTTCGAGGTCGTAGCGGAAGTTCGCCACCGCGGCGAGCGGGATCGCTTCGCCGTTCCCGGTGACGGGTGAGCTGTCACGGACTGCCCCGTACGTGTATCGGTCGGCTGGTTAAGACCGGTCTGTCGAAGTGGCCCGCATCGACGACAGGCCCAATCGCCCGGCGGCGGTGCCAACTTGAGGAAAACGTGAAATAAGGTCAGAAGAGGCCTTGGCATTCATCTAACGAGAACGGGCGTCGGCCCGATGAGGGACGAAATGAAGAACGCAGCCATTTCCGAGCGCAAGAACCAGTCGATCTCGCGCGGCGTCGGCATGACGACGCAGATCTATGCCGACCGCGCCGAGAATTCGGAGATCTGGGATGTAGAAGGCCGCCGATACATCGATTTCTCCTCCGGTATCGCCGTCGTCAACACCGGCCACCGCCATCCCAGGGTGATCGAGGCGGTCAAGGCACAGCTCGACCGCTTCACCCATACCTGCCACCAGGTCGTGCCCTATGAGAGCTATGTCAGGCTGGCCGAACGGCTGAACGGCATGCTGCCCGGCAAGTTCGAGAAGAAGACCATCTTCGTCACTACGGGTGCTGAAGCGGTCGAGAACGCCATCAAGATCGCCCGCAACGCCACTGGCCGCCAAGCCGTCATCGCCTTTGCCGGCGGCTTCCACGGCCGCACCTTCATGGGCATGGCGCTGACCGGCAAGGTCGTGCCCTACAAGGTCGGCTTCGGCGCCATGCCGGGCGACGTCTACCACGCGCCGTTTCCGGTGCCGCTGCACGGCGTGTCTACAGCCGATTCGCTGGTCGCACTCGACAAACTGTTCAAGGCCGATGTCGATCCGGCTCGCGTTGCCGCCATCATCATCGAGCCGGTCCAGGGCGAGGGCGGCTTCTACGACGCGCCGCGCGAATTCCTGACGGCGCTGCGCAAGCTCTGCGACCAGCACGGCATGCTGCTGATCGCCGATGAGGTGCAGACCGGCTTTGCCCGCACCGGCAAGATGTTCGCCATGGATCATCATGAGGTCGCGGCCGACATTACCACCATGGCGAAAAGCCTGGCCGGCGGCTTCCCGCTGGCGGCGGTCACCGGCCGCGCCGAGATCATGGATGCGCCCGGTCCTGGCGGGCTCGGCGGCACCTATGGCGGCAGCCCGATCGGTGTCGCCGCAGCACACGCCGTGCTCGACGTAATCGAGGACGAAAAGCTGTGCGACCGCGCCAATACGCTGGGCGCCCGGCTGAAACAGCGGCTGCAGTCGATCCGCGACGATGTGCCCGAGATTGTCGACATCAGGGGTCTCGGCTTCATGAACGCGGTCGAGTTCAACGACGTCAAGAAGGGCCTGCCGTCGGCCGAGATCGCCAATGCGATCCGGCTGAAGGCGCTCGACAAGGGGCTGATCCTGCTGACCTGCGGCGTCTACGGCAACGTCATCCGTTTCCTGGCTCCGATCACCATCCAGGACAATGTCATGAACGAGGCGCTCGACATTCTGGAAAGCTCGATCCGCGAAGTCTGCGCTGTCTAGCGCAAACCCTACCTCCCCCTGGTGGGCATAGGCGCTAAGATAGCTTTGGCATGGACTGAAACTTGCGCTTTCGTGGTGGTTCGCGCCAGCGATATCGCAAGGCATGGAGATTTTGGCGCAGGGCCGCCAAGGAAGGTTGAGTAAAGATGGTCGCGATCAGAGAGGCGACGATCTGGCGGGTGGCGCGCCACAGCAGCGGGCGCCCGTCGCTCAAGGGGGAGAGACACCCAACTCCTG